>NZ_CP023173.1:0-207500 GCF_002290085.1 Mesoplasma chauliocola | reverse complement strand
TTAATAATTTAGTTAATGTTCCAAAATTATACATTTGTTGTTGAGTAAATGGATTCATACCAACAGTTCCATAAGCACTAGTAATTAATGTCAAAATTTGTACTACACTTGCATCTCCTTGATTTTGAATTAGTTCATTATTTGAACCAGTAACCATACCCGGTGTTAAATAAGCATTTGAATCAAAGTATATTAATATAATAACAATAGTTAAAATAAATACTGAAATAAAGAATACTGAAAAACTTCTTCTAACCGTTTCTGCAGGAATTATTTTTTTAAATGCACTTGTATAACTTTTATTTCTAATAACTGCTCAAGTTGATAATAAGATAATTGCAAATGTTGTTGTTCTAATTCCTCCAGCGGTTGAAGATGGGGCTGAACCAATAAACATTAATGCAGATAAAATAGTTTTTGATGAAGCGTTAAAGTCATTAATTGGAACAGTTGAAAATCCTGCATTTCTACATGCTGTTGTATTAAATATAATGTCCATGGCTACAACATAACCAGGTTTAGCTTCTGCAATAATTACATTTGTATTCATGTGAGTTAATGGATCAATTTGATAACTGTAGTAATTAAATATCAATGAGTTTGATTGATTAGAATACTCGCTTGCAAAAATCATTAGTGGTCCTAAAATTGCTAGTGAGAAATAAACATAGAAATTTAATTTAGTAAACAAACTAAATTTTACTTTTTGTCCAACTCTTCTTGCTTTAATTTTTCTTTTAATATCATGAAAAGTTGGATAACCTAATCCACCAATAACTCATTCTAATAAGAAAACTATTTGAATTGCATAAACTTGATGCCCTTCAACATTATATGGCTGTAAAGAGCTTGTTGAAACAATATCATAACCAGCATTATTAATAGCACTAGTAGAATGAAATACTGCAAATCAAATTGATCTCATAAAATTATGATAAGGTGAAACAACATCTAATTGAGTATATTTATTTTCAGTTGCATTTCATGTTAAAGTCTCAGAAGCTGGTTCTGAAAAGAAAAATAAGAAGAATAAAATGCCTGCTGCAATTAGCTGAACAATTGTTAGTCATATAAAACCATCTTTAATTAATTCAATTGTTGATGACTTTACATCATTTCCGCGTTCAGATTGAGCAACTATAGTATCGTTTAATGAAATCTTTTTATTAATCGAAATGAATAAAATTATTTTTAAAGTTAAAACTCCAATACCACCCATTTCAATTAAAATAAGTAAAATTAATTGACCTCAAAAAGTATAATCATGGGATGGATCAATAATATTAATACCAGTATCACTAAAAGCACTTGAGGCTGTAAATATTCCTGTTAGGTAATCTCATCTAAAATCATATCCATTTAAATCATTGTTAACTACAATTCCAGGAATACACAATAAGAATCCACCAAATAAAACAATAAATAAATAAATTAAAAAAATTCTTCCTGAAACTTTAGATAATGGTCATCAAGTTTTAAGTTTTAAAAATGCGTGTTGAGGGTCAAATTTATCTTTTTTAGAGTTATCTTTTTTAAATTTAAATCATTCAGACTTGTCTGATTTATTTTTTTTAGTACCCATTTGATTACCCCCATTCATAGTAATTATTATACAATTTAATTATTACAAATGTATAATTATTAAAGTTATCAAAGAAGGTGTGTATAATGGCAAAGAAAAAAAGTATTGCAATTATTGGGGTTTCAAACTTCAGTTTATCAGTGATAAAAACATTAGTTGACAAAAAGCAACAAGTTACTGTTTTTGACTATGATGAAGACAAATTAAATTTATATTTATCAGAATATGAATATGGTGTTGATGTTGTAGTTTTAGATTCAACAAACAAAATTGCATTAGCTAAAAACGGAATTAAAGCTTATGATGTTGTTATTGTTGGAGTTGGAACAAACATTGAAGCAGGACTTATGACTGTTTTAAATTTAATTGACTTAGAATGTGAAAACATTATTGCTAGAGCTAGGGACGAAAAACATAAAAGAATTCTTACAGCATTGGGATTAAGCGACAATCAAATTATTCTTCCTGATGCTTTAGCTGGAAATATTGTTGCTGCTAGATCAATGTTTAATATTGATTTAGATGTAGATGTTCAATCAATTGATGAAGATTTTGTTTCAACAACTTTAAGTCTTACAAACCACAATATATTCAATAAAACAATTTTATCAGCTGGCCTTTCTACTACAAAAGATTTTAATATTATTCAAATTCGTCGCAAGGGAAAAATTTTACTACCTGATGACTATACAGAATTAAAAGAAAATGATGATGTTGTAGTTTTTGCTAGAACTACAGTTATTAATGAATTGGCTGAAAAAATTCAAGGTGGGGCAAAAGATAAAAAAGACGTTAATGACGAATTAGTTATTTTTGATGAACTTGAAAATGACAACTATAAACATTTAACAAAAACTGTTGAAAGTAAAATTAAAGCTGAAACTGAGTTTGAACCTACAGCTGCTGATGATTTATTTGATTCAATTATATTTGATGATAATTTAAATGAAACAATTGATACTTCAAATTTAGAGAAAAATAAAAAATCACTTAAAAACAAATAGCTACCATAATAAGGTAGCTATTTTTGTTTCAAAATTAATAAAAAATACATTATAATAGTTACCAAGGAGGAAAAAATATGAAAGAATGAGCTAAAAAGAATCTTTGATCTCTTATTTCTGTAATTGCAGCAACAGCATTTGCATTATTAGTTATTATTACAATTTTTTGAATCGGAGTAGGAGCAAAAGTTGGAAATGAAACAATCAAATACAATAGTCAAATATTGGAAAGATATGCTTCATCTCAAAAATTATTTGCCGCAGGATTAGCATTATCATGTATTGCAATTGTTCCAGTAATTGTTAGATTAGTATTAGGAATTTTTGGAATTAATCTTTTTGCAAGATTATTTAACTCAGCTTCTATTGGTCTTGCATTAATCGCAGTTATTTTATTAATTGTTGGTAATGTTACTTTATTAGCAGATAGCGAAGTTAGTGTTTCTATTGGATCAATTATTGGTTTCTATATTGTTATTATTTTAGGTTTCTTAGTTTTAACAGGGCCTATTGTTAGAAAATAATTTGTTATAAAGACAAAAAAAATGAAGCTTTTGCTTCATTTTATTTTACTTTTTGCTCTACTAGTTTAATTATTATTTCCATTCCTGCTTCTGGGTTAACGTTTCCACCAGTAATTTTCATTAACTGACCCATAATAGTTTTTGTAACTCTTTCTGGTCTCTCATTATACTGTTCTAATAATTCTAAATTTGCTTCAATGACTGGTTGAAGTAAATTAGTTATTTGAGCCACATCACTAATCATTTTAATATTTAATTCTTCAACTATTTGTAAAACAGACTTGCTATTGTCTTTCATGATTATAGGTAAAATTGTTTTTGTATGCTTTGAAGAAATAACATTTTCATCAACTAAATTAATCATTTCAGCTAAATGCTTTGGTTTTAAAACCAACTTATCAATTGTAATATTTTCATTATTTAAATAAGATTGAATATCACTTATTAATATATTTGCAACTTTTGTAAAGTTATTTGTAAATTTAATAACTTGTTCAAAAAATTCACTCATTTCAATACTTGAAAGAATAATGTTAGCATCAGTTGTTGATATTTTTAATTTTTCAACATATTTGCTACGCTTAATATCTGCTAATTCAGGTGAATTTACTATACACTCATCAACTCATTTTTGATCAAGTTGAATTGGCATAATATTTGGTTCTCTAAAATATTTATAATCTAAAGCATCAGATTTACTACGCATTGAAACTGTTGAATTTGTTGTGTCATCAAATCTACGAGTTTCCTGAATTATTACTTCATTATTTAACATTAATTTTGTTTGACGTTCAACTTCAAATTCAATTGCTTTTTTAATGTTTGAAATTGAGTTTAAGTTTTTGACTTCAACTTTATTTGAAAATTCGGTTGCTCCAAAAGGTCTAATTGATATATTAACATCTGTTCTTAAACTTCCTTCATTCATTTTCACATCACTTACTTTTAAAAATAATAAAACTTCTCTCAACTTTTCAACATAAGCGCATGCCTCATCAGCACTTCTTAAAACTGGTCTTGTTACAATCTCAATTAACCCTGTTCCAGCTCTATTATAATCAATGTATGTTAAATCTTCTTTATGAATTTGTTTTGCAGTATCTTCTTCAATGTGGAGTCTTTCAATATCAACTTCTTTTCTTACGCCATTAACATTAATATTTAGTTTTCCATTTTTACCTATTGGATTGTATTGTTGTGTTATTTGATAACCTTTTGTTAAATCAGGGTAAAAATAATTCTTACGATCAAATTTAACTAAAGTATCAATTTCCATATTTAAAGCATTACAAGTTCTAATTGCTAATTCAACACCCTTTTTATTAACTGTTGGTAAACTTCCTGGATATGCCATATCTGTTTCATTTACATTAGTATTAGGTGTTTTTCCATAACTGACAGGAGCAGATGAAAACATTTTGGTCTTAGTTTTTAATTCAACATGATTTTCAATTCCAATAATTATTTCAAAATTTTTCATCTTAATCCTCCACTATTTCATTTTTAATACCAATTATATCTTCAAGTAATTTAGCTGCTTGTAAGCATAATAAATCATTTTTAGGTTTAGCATTCAAATTAATACCTATTCCTAATTTATTTTCTTTTAGAAATGGAATTGTAATTGATGGTGACCCATTAAAATTTGCTAAAGTTAAAATATCATCTAAATATTCTTTGCCTTCAGTTTTTTCATTTTTTAACTCACTGATTAATGGAGCTACTTTATCAGTTGGAGGAATTATTAAAATATCATTTTGATCAAATATTTTGTTTAACTCTTCAACTATTAATCGTCTTACTTGTTTTGCCTTGTTTAAATAAATTGTTTGATTTTCCTTATTTAAATTTAAAGCTCCAACAATAAAACGTTTTTTAACTTCATCCCCAAAACCCTTTGTTCTAGAATTTGTTATTATTTCTACATAATCTTTTCCGAACTCTCTTTTACCAAATTTAATTCCATCTAAGTTTGCATTTGTTGAAACGGATTCACTAAATGAAATCATTTTATAAATAGGTGATAAAACGTCTAACAGTTCTTGTTTAAATTGAACTTCAACTACCTCATGACCTTTTGCTTTTATTTTTTTAAATAAATCATAATATTCCTGACTAACTTCTGGTCTTAAATCATCAATTACTTTTTTAATATAAGCAAATTTAGTCTTTTCCTTTAAATTATTAACTTTTTCAAACATGTTTTCTTGTTTTGAAATAAAACTTGTAGCGTCTTTAACATCATATCCGAATGTAGCATCTGAAATTACTACCATATCTGTTACATTTCTTGTAAAAAACCCAACTGTGTCTAAACTTGGAGAATAAGGTAATAAACCATATCTGCTTATTGCACCATATGAGGGTTTAAAACCAACTATATTATTAAATGAAGCTGGTTTTCTAATTGAATCACCTGTATCGCTGCCTGTTGCAAAAGGCACAATTCCCTTAGCTACAACATAAGCACTTCCACTACTACTTCCACCGACAATTCTTTGTGAATCAGCAGGATTTGTAATTATTCCATTGCAAGAATAAAGACCAACTCCACCCATTCCTAATTCATCAAGAGCTGTTTTTCCAATTAAAACTGAATGACTTGCTTCCAGTTTAGAAATTGCTGTTGCATTAAAAGGTGGTATGTATCCTTTTAAAATATTTGATGAAGAAGTTGTTTCAATGTTTTTTGTAGCAAAATTATCTTTTGCAAAGTATGGAATACCAAATAACAAAGAATTACTATTAAATTTTGCATCTAAATTACTTGCATTTTTTAAAGCAAATTCTTCACTTAAATTATTAATTGCATTTGAACCATTTATTTTTTTAGTTTCTTCAATTACTAATTTTGTTAATTCTAAAACTGTAATTTCCTTGTTAACTAATTTTTGATGTAGTTCTAAAATTGATAAATTTTTATAATTCATTATTTAACCACCTTTTTAATTGTCACAAAATCGCCTTCACTAGTTGGAGCATTACTTAAAATAACACTTTGATCAATAGTTGTTGAATCATCATCACTTCTTAAGTATGTGTGAATACTATCATAAGGATAAAATAATGGTTTAACATTTGTTGTATCTATTTTTAAAACTTTCTCAAATTCTTGCTTTAGGCTATTTTCTTTAGCAACAATTTCATCTATTTCTTTATCTGTAAAACTTAGCATTGAATCTCCTGCTAATTCGATATAATATTTTTTATTATCCATTTCTTTTATTCTCCTTTTAAAATTTCAAAAAATTCTTCTTCATTAATCACTCTGATATTTAATTCTTCTGCCTTTGATAATTTACTTCCTGCATTTTCACCAGCTAAAACATAATTTGTTTTCTTTGAAACTGAACCAATAACCTTACCATTATTTAATTCAATTATATCCTTATAATAATCCCTTGAACTTGTTAAAGTCCCAGTAATGACAAATGTTTTATCACTTATTGGTGATTCTGTATTTTTTGCTTGGCCTGAATATTCAAAATTAACACCAAAAAATTTCAATTGTTCAATTAATTGTAAGTTAGACTCAATTTTGAATCAATCAACTATTGAAGTTGCCAATACTTCACCTAATGAATCTATTGCGTTCAATTCTTCAAAACTTGCATTTTTTAAATTATCTATATTCTTATAAATTTGAGCTAAAGTTAAAGCAGTTTTAGAACCAACATGTCTAATCCCTAGACCAAATAAAGTCTTTTCAAATGAATTTTGTTTTGCACTTTGTATTGAACTTAATAAGTTTATAAAACTCTTTTCACCAAATTTTTCAAAGTTTATTATTTCTTCTTTGTGCTCTTCAATTTTGAATATATCCGCGATGCTTGTAATCAATTTTTCTTCAAATAGTTTTTTAATAGTTTGACCACCAAGGCCTACAATATTAGCGGCACCCCTACTTGCAAAGTGTTCTAAACTTCTCAATATTTGAGCAGGGCAATTGAAGCTTACACAAAATTGATCTACTTCTGAATTAGTTTTCTCTAATTTTTGATCACATGCAGGGCATCTTTCTGATTTTTCTCACTTAGCTAAACTATCATAATTTTTGTCTTTAACTGCAGAAATTACTTCAGGAATAATATCTCCTGCTTTTTTAACCTTAACAGTTGCATTAATTCTTAAATCCTTTGCAATAATGTATTCTGCATTATTTAATGTAGCAGCAGAAACAGTTGTTCCTGCAATTTGTACGGGTTTTAATTTTGCGTTATAAGTAATTTTACCTGTTCTTCCAACTGAAGGGAATATGTCTAATAATTGTGTTTCTTTAACTTCTGCTGGAAACTTATAAGCTATAGCTCATTTAGGTGTTTTTGCTGTATATCCAACTTCTTCTTGCAATCTCTTATCATTTAATTTAAATACAATACCATCAATTTCATAATCTAAATCATTTCTTTTTTTTGTGTAATAGTCAATATATTCTTTTACATCATCTAAAGTTTTACAAATTCTTGTTTCTGGATTAACTTTTAAACCTAATTCTTTAATTTGTGTAATTGATTCCATTTGAGTATTAATAGGATTTGCTTCGTTAAAGTAATAGTATAAATATCCATCTAGATTTCTACTTGCAGCTATTTGTGAATCTAATTGTCGAAGAGTTCCTGCTGCTGCATTTCTAGGATTTGCAAATAACTGTTCACCGTTCAATAATCTTTCTTCATTAATTTTAGAAAATTCAGTTTTAGATAAAAAAACTTCTCCCCTAATTTCTAACTCATCCTTTGTAGGAATTGAAAGAGGGATTGATTTAATTGTTCTAACATTATTTGTAACATTCTCACCAACTTTACCATCACCACGTGTTACAGCATTTTGTAAAATACCATCTTTATATATTAATGAAATTGATAGTCCATCAATTTTTAGTTCAGCTGTGTATTCATTATTTTCAGTATCAGTTATTTTTGCTACTTGTTTATTAAAATTTAAAAATTCTTCTCAACTAAATATGTCACCAAGGCTTAGCATAGGGTATTTATGAGTATATTTTTCAAATTTATCGCTAATTGATCCTCCAACTTTTTGAGTAATTGAATCAAGTGTTATTAATTCAGGAAATTGATTTTCCAAATTAATTAATTCGTGAATTGCTTTATCGTATTCTGCATCATCAACACTAGGGTTATCAAGAACATAATACTCTTTAGCTCATTCATTAAGTTTTTTTCGTAATTCATCAATTAAAATTGCTGCTTTTTCCTTATTCATGATAACTCCTTTATATCTATATAATTATAAACTTTTTTTATTTTTATATTAAAGTTACATATTATAATCGATAGGTTTTTTTAATATTATGCTAAATTATTATTAAAAATGAGGTAGAATTATTATTAATATGGTAGGTGGTTTATATTAAAAAATTAATCTCATTAATTGCAGCAGCTTCACTTTCAATTACTCCAGCAATGGCTGTTGTTTCTTGCAAATATGTGGACACTGTGCAAAAAAGTATAGACAAAAAGTTAGCTGAAGTTATGTCTTCTACTTCTAACTATTTTAAAGGCGCAATTTTAGCAAATTCAAATGGTTATAATGGACAAGACGCAGACAGATACATATCTACTTTAAAAGTGAGCGACTTAACACCTAGTTCAAACGATAATACTACAATGAATAACTTATTTTCAACTTTTCTAAATACAAGTCAAACTAATGACTACATGCAAAATGATGTTTACAAAAGAGTAGAATTTGATAACCCTAAAGAAATCAATCCTATTGGTGAAAAAATAACACTTATTCAAAAAGCATATAATGAAGTATATAAATTAGTTGGTGTAAGTTTCGATCCAATGTTATGAAATACTGCACTTCCACTTTTATTGCCTTCACTAAAAAATGAGAATTTAGAGTCAGTCCAAAACATTATGCCTAAAATATTATCTTCATTGGAAATAATGAAGGATATAAAAGTACCTAATTATAAACAACTAACAAATATGGGTATTAAAACTAATAGGGACTTACAATTATACTTTTCAAGTCAATTAACTTTGTTTATTGCAAATTTGTTAGGTAAAGATATATCTGAAAAAGATTATTTTAATTTTAGCGATAGACATGAGAACATTAGACAAGACTTTTACACTTGAAATACAGAACAATTTAGAAAAATGTTTTCTAAAAAAGAAGAAACAAGTGAAAATACAATAAATTTCACAAGTAAAAGTTTAGCATTACTTTTTAATGCACTTTTTGGAATGAATTGATATATTCAAAACTTCACAACAGAGGAATATAATTTAAAATCAGATGAGATGACTGACGATAATCATGTTTTTTCTAAAACTAAAACTAATTTGGAAATTATAGAAGAAGTGAATAGCAAAAACATCGAAGAATCAATCATTAATGCCACTAATGTTGATGGTTTATTGCAATTTGTTTATGATCTTTTTTCTGGTGAAAAAGACAAAGAATCATATAAACTGCTTAGAACATTTAAAATATTGTTTCAAGTTGATAATGATATAACAACTGGAAATCATAAACTTGATTTCAATACTAAGCTTTTTAAAATTAATGAAAAAACATTAAGTATTGATTTTGGTGATTGATCTACAAATGGAAAAACTGAAAACGGTGGACTTAATACTTTCTTTGCATCAACAGTTAATGGAATATTAACTGGTTTAAGTGAAGGTATTGATACTGATGGTGGAATACTTGAATTTTTAAATAGTATAAATATGGGTTCAGAACAACTTAGTGGAATTGTTTCAGGTTTAATAAGTTCAATAATGAGTGGGATTGACATGACAAGTTTCTTTACTACTTTTTCAAAACAATTAGTTGCATCATTAGAAAATTTAAAAAAATGAAATTCTTTATTAATAAACGAAAGTATTAAATTAAAAATTGATGAATTAAAAAATAAAATTGCAGAACTTGAACAAAAATATAAGTGAATTATTAAAGATGGTATTATTACTAATAAATTTTTAGGTTGATTGGTTAATTCAGATATAAGAACAATTGTTGAATTTTTAGGACTTGAGGAAAATCTTCCTATTCAATTGCCAAAAATTGCTTTAAAACAAATAATTAATATTCAAATAACAAGTGATATTAAATTGAGTGATATTTTAACTGTTGGCACACAAGGAGTTAGTTTTTTAATTTCCTTACTTGGTAAAGGTATTGCTCCAAAAATAGCAAATATTGCAAACTCTTTTGAAGACATTGACCTTATGAAAGATAAGGATTTAAAAATTATTGAAGGTACTAGCACTGAAGTAAGTTTAGAAACTTTAGGAGTCTCAAAAAGTTTGATTAAAGAGGGTGAAGGTGACAAAAAGTGAACTTATCCTTTCGTTTTGGCTTCAAAATTAATAAATAAAGACTTTTCTGGAATAAACGTTACAATTCCTGGTGGAAATAAATATGGTTTAACAAATACAACTAAATTTTCAAATTTGCAAGCTGCTAAATGAATAATGGGTCTTGGTGTTGAAGTTAGTCCTGGAACTATTGATTGAAATCAATTTAGACCTGGAACTATTTTGCATAGTATTAGTTTATTGTGAAATGATGAAACAGGAAATCTTATTAAAGGTGTATTAGGAGCAATTAACGACATTCTAATTGAGTTAAGTAATAGATTTAGCAAAAAGAATGAACAAAATTACTTAGAGGATCTAAACTATTTATTCTTTTCAACTAAGTTAATAAGTTACGTTAATTTTAGAGATGCAACCAAACAGAGCTCTTTAATTTATGAATTAAGATATAAAAAGAGTAACATAAATAATAAATATGAAGTTAAATTAATACTTCCTGCAACAACAGAAGAAAATAAATTAGTTAAATATGAAATCGAATATTTTAAATTAATAAAATAAAAATGTGAACTTTTGTTCATACGAATTAAAATTGGAACTACAACACTTATGAGAAAATAATCTCATAGGATTTGCAGTTTTTTTGATACAAAAAAGCAAATCCTGACTAACTAAAACCCAAAGGAGTTACCATGAATAATTATAAACAATTATCTTTATAAGAAAGAACTTTAATTGAATTTCTATTAAATGTACATAATAGATCTGTTTATTTTATAGCTAAGGAATTAAATAGAGATATTTATAGAGAAATTAAAAGAAATAAATCTACTGTAATTTACAAAGCTAAGCATGCAAATTTTAACCCTAAAAGTTCAAGCATAGATGTTTGTTTTTTTAAGGCTAAAGAATGCGAAATTAAAAAACAACTACGCAAACTGTTTATAATTGAATTAAAAACAGACAAATAAAAATTAAAGAATAAAGTGAAATTATTCATGATGCATATTTTAATGAAAAAAAGTCTAGTAAATATAAGAAATATCTATTAGAAATTTCAAAAATAAACTCAATCCCAATTACTTATAGACCCAAAAGTATTAATCAAAGAAAAGACGTTGGTCATTTTGAAATTGATTTAGTTGTAGGTACTTGTAACACTTCAAAAGCCATAATTACACTTTTTTGAAAGAGTTGCCAGAAAAGGTTTTGCAGTTAAGCTATAAAAAAAACTATGAAACATACAAATGAGAAGTTGAAAGAATTAATTAATAAAGAAAAACTAAATATTAAATCAATTACAAAAGATAATGGTATAGAAGGAATTTAATCCTTTACATGAAGTTAAAAAAGAATTAAATGTACCACTTTATACATGTATTCCTGTGAAAAAGGCACTAATGAAAACTTTACTGCATTGATTAGAAGATATTTACCTAAGATAACTAATTTTACAAATTTAACAGACATAATATAATCGAAACATTAAATGAAATAAATAAAATGCCTCGCAAAATTCTGAACTACAATCAGCTCAGGAATTTTACGAGGCATTTGGTTAAAAGTTTTGCACTTCCAATTTTAATTTATAAAGAGATAAATTCTCTTATTTTTTATTAAAACTTAATATCTTATATTTCGTTGCTGTATTTTCTTTATAAACAGCAACTTCATAATTTAAATATGTTTCCTTTTTAATTTTATATCGAATATTATATTTTAATACTTCTTGTTTTGAATCTGTTGTGTAACTAATAAATTCGTTTGTAAATAGTTCTTTATTAGACCAATAAGTCATTTTTTTATTTCGATTAAATTGAATATCACTTAATGTATTATCAACATAACTTCTTGCTACCTTAATTGGTAATTGAATGACTTTTGCAGTTAATCCTGAAGCAAGAGTTTCGTTTAATCAATATAATAAAGAGTTATCATAAAAACTCATTTCATCATAATTTAAACCTAAAAGCATTTTTCAAGCTTTATGGCCATAAATTATATCGCTGTTTTCATCATCTTTTAGTCTTACTCCAACAACTTTATTTTTACCCTCTTCATCTTTAACAAATTTCATCATTGATCAAATCACAGCTAAGTCTGAAGTTCCATCTTCCAATGGTTCATATCCCAGGACTTGTCTTATTTCCAAAGGTTTATCATTTCCCTTATAATAAAATTCATATTCCTTACAAATATCAGAACCTAATAAATTTGAAAATAATCCTAAAACTTTAAAAATTTCAGGTGTTGCTACATCAATGAAGTTTAATGCTTTTATTAATAAGTCTCCAATTGAAAAAATGCCAAATACTTTAGTTGAAAATATCTCCTTTAAAGATTTATCACTTATATCTATTGGTAAAGATACACCTAAAACTTTTAGTAAGGATTGTAATCTACCTTTTTCATTAACTATTTGATTAAATAAATTATTAAATATGCTTCATGTCTCTTCAGATTCATTGCTAATCTTTATATTACTGAATTTCTTAATTATTTTATCTAGATAATCTATAAAATCATCAGTAATATCAGGCTTATGAGGCTTGTTTGGTGAATCATCAGTTCCAAAACCTAAGCCTTTCAATATTTTTTCAAGTGGCTCTTTAATTTGCCCACCTATTGGAAGAAAAACTAGCCTTCAACCATACATATTTTTTAAAGTTGCAGAAAGTTGAGATGAAAGTTTTTGAAAAAAATTATCCATATCAATGCCTGAAAATATAGAAGATATTAAACCAGCTGCAATACCACCTAGGTTTTCATTTGAAAGACTTAATATTCCTAAAAATCAACCTAAAAATCCTGAAACTTGATTATCTAAGAAACCCTTAAAAACTGATGCAAAAAATGCGTTAAATAGTCCATTAGATTTTTTTGAGTTGTTTTGTCAATCACCAACTCTAAAAGAAGGAGCAACTGCGTTACCCTTGTTAGCTTTTAACACTTTAGTATCGAAGTCTAGATTAGTATTTTTATCATTTATATCATCATCAACTTGAAATAAAATTTTTAAAGTTCTCGATGCTTTATAGCCATTTTTGTCTTCCTTTGAATTAATAACATCATATACTAACTGTAAAATACCACTTAAACCTTTCTTTGTTATATCATTTTTTGATATTGGCTTATTATATACTTCGTTCATAACTTCAATGTTAGTTTTTGAATTACTAAATATATGATTTTGATCAGTTATACTTTCAATGCTTGGTGAATAAGGATCAAAAGCTTGAATATATCAAGATAAAGAATAAATGAAATTAAATAAATATTCTATACTTTGTTGATTAAATTGAAAGCTGTGCTTTGAATTACCATCTCCATCTTTTGAAAATATTTCTTGATACATTTTTGAAGAACTATCTAAAAATGTATTTTCAATATTAGATTCATTAATTTTAAAGTTTCATGCGTTTGTTTCTGATGTTAAACCAAAGTTAATACTAACAAAACTATTCAAATTAGATAATGAATAATATTTTAAGCCTTTATTTGTTATTACTCCTTCACTTATTAATTTTGTATATGAAGGAGCAGGGAAGGTCTTGAACGCTTTTAAAAATGAAAGTTGTTTTGACAATTTTAAAATACTATCATCAAATTTATCAGCTTTTAGTTTATCACCGCTTATAAATGAAACATAAGATATTCAATTTAAGAATTCGTTAATCCCCTGAGGTTTTAAACCATTATCATCAACTGAATTTTCTAATAAACTTAATCCTGTATCTGCTGCTCCAAAAATTAATTCGGCTTTAGCATCTTCATTTGCATACTTATAATCACTTTGTTTATAAATTTGTTTTAGTGTTTTATTTGCTGATGTCATATCATAAGTTTGATTATTAAAATCAGCATAAGTTAAATTACTATCAATATTACTTAAATCAGCAACTTTTTGTTCGTTTAATCAATTAGTTGTTATTGATGAATTTTGTTTTTGTGCGTTTGTAATAATTGGTGCTTTAAATAGCACAGATGTTTCATCAATTTTTGCTTGAATTTCTTTTGTAACCTCTGTGATTACTTGCTTTTGTGTTATATTCAACATTGAAACAGCTGGGGTAGCCCCTAGTGTAAGGGCACTCAAACTTAATATTATTTTTTTCATAATTTAAATACCCTTTCTACTAGATATCTGAGTTTTGTAATATTCTAACTGAATTAGTTTTTGTAATTCTTTTATATCCTGCGTAAATAGCAACAGCATAAATACCAACAATTCCTAAGAATACAACTATTGGTAATCAAACTGGGAATATTAATGGTAAAACGGTTCCGTTTAAAGCCATAATATTTAAAACTTTTGCAAAAATAAACCATCCAACTGCAAATCCAACAGCGAACATGCTTGTTATAACAACTAAGTACATTCCAATTACTGTTTTAACAACATATGCATCATGATAACCTAAAACTCTCATTGTCGAAATAAATCTTATATTATCTGTAATAATAACTGATGTTGTTAATAAGATGATTACAAATGTTATTGAAAGAATTAATGTAATCGCAATTGCAATTAATAATAAAATTAATTCTGAAATTTCTTTTAACATTTCTTTTGAAATGTCAATTGGTAATATTCACTCTACAGTTCCTATACCACTACCATCAAATGATTGATAAGTTGAACTAAATTTTGCTTCCATTCCATTTAAGGCTGTTGGAGAATAATCACCATATGCATTTGAAACACTCATTGCAGTATTATAATCAGCAATATCAAGTTTATTTGAATATTTATAGTTAAATACAGGATACTGTTTTTCAAATATTTGTAATATTAATTCACCTAGTTCTTTTTTTGCTTGAGTTTCAGGATGATAGATAAATTCATTTTTAAATAAATCTAAATCATTTAGTCCATTTTTAGTTAAATCTAAATCTTTAATTTTTTGATATATTTTTAACTCTTCTTGATTTTTATCTTCAATAATGATTTTGTTATTAAATTGATCTAAAGTTGTATATCCAAACTGATTATTTCATTGTTTTGAAAAAAAGTTTGTTCATAGATATTCTTGAACTTTGTCATATTGTAGAATTTTATTTGCATCATCATTTTTAATTCAAGCTTGTGATAATCCATATCCATCTTGAATGCCTAAAACTTTAAATGTTTGATTTGTTATTTTATTACCTATAATAGTTTCATTGTTTAAAACTGAACTATAATACTCTGTTGGTGATGAAATACTTGTTAAAAAGTTAATTGAATTTGAGCTATCTGAATCTGGTTTATTAACAATAATATTAGCTCCTAAATTGTTTGTTCTTGAGTTTTGTTTAAATCCACCTTTTCCGCTTCATAAACTGCTTGTATCTCAATCACTTAATTCATAAGGTACAATTTCACCATTGTAACTAGTGTCTTGCAATTCGTTTTGAATAACATTTAAATCAACTTCTTGACCTTCTTTTAAATTTAATGATTTAGCAAGAGATTGATTAATGATAATTCCATTTGCTTCAGTTGAACTAAATAATTTATCCATTAAATCATTATTATTTGTATCTCTTAAGTCTAAAAATCTATTATAGTCTTCATCAATTCCATAAATTTTAAAGTTATTTCCATTTTTTTCAGCATTAATTTTTGTCCCTATTGATTCTAAGTCAGAGTCATATGAAACTAAATTAAATGCCATTGAATAATTATTATTATCAGAATTAAATGCGTTAATGATTGCTTGTTTTACTGAATAAGGGGGGCGTGAAAAAGCAGACTGAATAATTGCTTGATCTACACGATTATTAAATAGGAAAGTAAATCATTTTCACATATCCGTAATGGCTTCTTTTGCAATTTTTTGGCTTTCATCAGAATTTTCACTTGCTAATTGATCAAAATTTAAATTTAAATAGTAATCACTAATTTCATTTTCAGAATTATGTTCTGATGCGATTTTAAATTCTCCTAAACCTGTATATTCAGAATTAGTAAATTTAAAATTATCATAATTTGTAAAATCAAGCTCAACTGTTGGATCATTTAAAAGATTTTTAAGCATATCCAAATTATTTTCTAAATATCGTTTTTGCAGCATTCCATTTGAATCATTAAAAATATTTATCTTTTCAGTTTGCGACATTTCAACTCAATCCTTATCTGATGTTGTTGAATTTCTAAAGTCATTTGTTATTGAAAGACCAATTGATTCTGAATATTTAGCATAGAATGTTTGGATTGCTGCACCTTTTTGATAAATTGATTGCTCTGATTCTGGAACACTAATTTCATTAAATAAATTTTGATAATCAAATCATTGTTTTATAATCATAGGCCCTATTAAATTTGCTAATATATCGTTTTTTTCAGCTGCTGGAATTCCAAATTTTGATAATTGTCTAAAGTAGTTAGTATCAAAAACTCCACCTTCTAAATTTAAAAGTTTCATATTAGCCATTGCTAATTCAACATTAGTTGGAATAGAATATTCAGATTCTGATGAAGGCGTAAATAAATTATTAATAAATATTGAATAATATTTTTCGCCAATATCTCCATTAAAGAAATCAGACATAATTTGATCATAGTCAAATTTTCCATTATCTCTTAATGCTAAAGATGTTCATCCACCAGCTTCTTTTGAAAAAACCATTTCTTGTTGTTTTTCATCAGGTTTAAATGTTTTCGCAAAAGTTAGTGGATTGTTGTAACTAGGCTCTGCAAATTCAACAATTTGCTTATATTTAATTCCATTATAAGTTGCCTTTTCATTTCTTCTCAAAATATCTGGTGCTGCAAAAGAAATAGTAAATAAGCTTGATGAAAGTAATACTACAAATCCAATTGCCATCATTTTTCCCAATGCATCAACAAGCAATGCTTTTCTTAATCTTGAACCAAATGTTTTTCTAATATGAATTTTTCTAATTCAAATTTTAAATGCACTATGCTTTTGATTGAAGTTAGCTGATATTAAACTTAATGAAGATTTTCTCATTAATAGAGTTGCTATAAAAAATGAAATAGTAGTTAGAATAAATCACATAATTAAAATCATTGATACAAGAGATATTCAATCAAAGTCAAATGATGAATAATTAAGAGAGAAATACCCTGCAAATTCATTAGTTAAAGTATTAGATAAACTTACACATAAAATATAACCTAGGAAACCTCCGATAGTTGAAGTTATGAACGGAAGCATTATAAAGTTATAAACAAGTATTCTTTTTCTGTATCCAAGAGCTTTTAAAGTTCCAAGTTGTTTTGAAGAATTTTCAATTTGTTTTTTTGTTATTAGTGAAATTGTGTAAAGAACAACAAATAAAATTAATATGAAAATAACGAATGCTGATATTGTATAAGTTTTTATTGTTTTTTCAATTAAATCAATTCTTTTGTTAAATCTATAATTACTATCACCTTTTGCATAAACAATTTTGCTATTTGAATTTCTTCTAATTAATTCTCTGAAATCTGTTTCAAATTGTTCTATATCCGGTGTAATTGATTTGCTTTGTTCAGTGAATTTAATTGAATAAAATGATTCTATTTCAACATTAGATGAAACTGTTAAGTTTCCATTTGAATTAAGATTATACTCATATAAATTCAAAGAGTCATTATAATTTAATCCGAATGATTCTGGACTAACATATATCATAGCTTCTTTTGAGCGACTTGGTAATACAGTTGAAGCATTAAAAATTGGTGTCATAAAGTCTGCTGATCCACCAAATCCTACAACTTGAAATCATTGGTAATTTGAATAAAATTTATTATATATACCTTCAGCGGCATCTATTTCAGTTTTAGTTTTTTCAATTTCAGCAATATCGCTTTTCAAAGTTGGATTGGCTGAGTCTCTAACAAGCAATGTATTACCAAGATTATCAGCTTGAATTCTAATAACATCACCAATTTGAATACCATTTTGTTTTGCATAATTTGGATCAATAACTACTTGATGACGAGTTTTAATATCTTGTCCTTCAAAAATAACTAATTTATCAACGCCTTCATTGTTAAACTGATTATTTTGAGTTGTTTTAGTAATAGCTTTAATTGTCAAGTTATTATCATTTTGTTTTACTTGAGAAAATTCTCTTGCTTCTGTTCTTGTTCATTGAAATTGAAGTTCACTAGATTCTTCATAATATTTTTCTTGTAATTTATATAATCAGTATTGTTGAGCAGCAACTAAATTTTTTGGTGCTTCTGAAGTATTTGCTGATTCTCCTGTAGCAACTTTGTCATATGGGTTTAAATCAATAACAGCATCATGAACTCTTGATTCAATATTCATTTCTTGATATTTATCCAGGACACGCACGTTCATTGAGATAACAAGTGTTAAAACTAAAGAAAGTAAAAAAGCTAAAACAGTAACACCAATCAATTGGGTTTTGCTTTTAGTAGCATTTTTAAATGAATTTTTCAGCATTAATCTAATTTTTTTAAAATGCATAATTATTACCTTCCCTTTATTTTTTAATAAATAATAATTTATATAATTTTATCAAATTAAACAAAAAAAAGACAAATTTGTCTTTTTTTAAGGGTGTTTAACGTAATAAACTCATAAACTAATCGTTTTCCTTCTTTGCTTTCGCTTATTCAAAAACAGACGATATGTTTATCAGCGCACTACTTTTTAAGTGATATTGTTTTAACAACACCCATAAATTAATAATACACTTTTTTATTTATTAAACACAATTTTATCTAATTTTAAACCTTTAGCTGGTGCATTAAATGGTGGTTTCTCACCTTCACCAGTCAACTTCTGTTTAATTTCAAATTCATTAATTCTTTTACTTAAATAGCAATTTAAAGAGGATTGAACAATCATTCTTATTTGGTATCTTATAAAACCTTTAGCTTTAAATTTGATCACAACTCTATTATTAATTCTTTCAACTTTTATATTTTCTATATTCCTAAAAGTTATGATGTTTTTTGCATTTATTTCATCAAAACTCAAACCTGAAAAAAGTTTAAATTCATGAGTACCTATAAACATATTAAAAATATTTTGTAATTTTAAAATATCTATTTGATCATATTTTCAATTCAGTTCAAATCTGTTAGTTTTTAAATCGTATTTGAAATCATTAATTGTATAAGAGTATTCTTTGTATTTTACACTTCTTATATTAAAATCTGAGTCTACAAAAACAATCTCTATAATATGAATTGTTTCTGGTAGTGCCTTATTTATTGCACTTTTAAACAATTCTAGGTTTGGTTTAAAATCTAATTTTAAAATAACTTTTTGGTCAAGAGCATGAACTCCTGCATCAGTTTTACTTGCGCCAATTGTTTTAAATTTGGCTCTTTTTGTTACTTTACTAATTGCTTTATTTAATTCTCCTTGAATTGTTAAAGTGTTAGGTTGTTCTATTCAACCATGAAAGTCAGATCCATCATATTCTAAAGTTAATAAGTATTTAAACATAAAAGTTTTATAAAGTATTTTTTAACCCTAAAATTGTGTCAAGTCTTGGTAGATTAATATGTCATAATCCTAAAACACCAAATGAATATAAAATTAAGAACACCATAACAGCAAGAGCAAATAGCATTAGCATTAAATCTGCAGTTTTAAATTTAAATTGAATATATCTTGTTCTTTTTGAATAAGGATCATATCCTCTTGCTTCCATAGCATAAGATAAATCCTCTGCTTTTTGGAAAGCTGAGACAAGCAAGGGAATAATTAAAGATGTCAATCCCTTAACTTTATCCTTTAATTTACCATTATGAACATCAATACCTCTTGAAGACTGAGCTTTCATAATTCTTCCCGCTTCATCAATTAAAGTAGGAATCATACGTAAAGCAATAGAAATTATCATAGATAAAATATATACAGGTATTCCAATTCATTTAAGTGGGTAAAGCAAGTCTTCAATTGCTAGAGTTAATTGTAAAGGGGAAGTTGAAGCTGTCAATATACAAGTTAATGAGATCATCAAGTAAATTCGAAATGACATAATTAAGGCATTATATAATGCTTTCTCACTGAATCAAGCAGGCCCCATTTTATAAAATAAACCAATATTTTGATAACCATCAGGTAAATTTGTCACGTCTTTCATGTTAACAAGGAACTGACCCGCATTTCCACTTTCATTAATTCAAATTCCAGGTGTTGCATTTGCTGGATCTAAGAAATATTGAATTAATGAGGCTTCTGGGTGTGTAAGAAATGCATTCATAATAAATATAACTAAAAATACAAATAAAACTGGTGGTAATAACCCAAGTAGCATTCTAAAACTCAATTTTGAAATAGCAAACAAAGATAATATTACTATTGCACAAATAATGTAGCCTGTAAACCCTATTGGTAAAAATATACTTACCATTAAAAGAATAATCATAACTAACTTAAATCTTGGATCCATCGCATGGATAATAGAATTTTTAGGTAAATATCTACCAAATGTTACTCTCATGTTATTTCTCCTTTCTTAATTCACTATATGCTTTTGCAAATTCATCAATTGTTCTAATATTTTTATCTATTAAATCTATTCCTTGTTCTCTTAATTTATACATCAACTTGTATAATTTTGGAGGTTCAATTTGAATCTTGCTTAATAAATCCTCATTTGAAAAAATTTCAAAGGGACTTCCTTTAGAAATAACTTTTCCTTCATGCATAACAATAACTTCATCAGCAACTTTTAAAACTTGGTCCATGTTATGAGTTACCATAATAATTCTTTTGCCTTGACTTTTATTTAGTCTTAAAAATAAATTCATAAAGTCCTCTTCACCTTTTGGATCTAATCCTCCGGTTGGTTCATCAAGAACTAAAGTTTTACCATCCATAGCAATAATTCCTGCAATAGCTGTTCTTCTTTTTTGTCCACCTGATAATTCAAATGGAGATCTTTTAGCGTATTCTCTTGGAAGAGATACCAAATCTAATAATTCAGGGATTTTTTTATATACTTCTTCTTTATTAGCACCTAAGTGTATTGGTCCAAAAGCAATGTCTTTTTCAATTGTATCTTGGAACAATTGATATTCAGGGAATTGGAAAACTAATCCTACTTCTCTTCTTAAATCTTTTACTTCTTTTATTTTCTTTAAACCTGCTGGAATTTTATAATCACCTATAATTGTTTGACCTGTTTCTGAAATTAATAATCCATTAGTCAATTGAATCATTGTTGATTTACCAGAACCAGTTGTTCCAATAACACAAGTAATTTTTTTATCAGAAATTATTAGATTGGCATTGTCAAGTGCTCTAAATTCAAAAGGTGTTCTTTTTGAATATGTATAACTTACATTATCTAAAATTATATCTCCTGTAAATGAAAAGCTTTCAATCTGCTTTCTTTCTTCTTTTCATTTCTTTAAATTTTGTTTTATTTCTTTTTTATTTACTTGCATAATTGTTTCACCAACTCATCCATATTTTGACTATGTTTAATTTTAATTCCTTCTTTATCTAAAGCTTCTTCAACTAAAGATAGAAATGGAATTTCTAATTTAATTCCTCTTAAAAACTCTTTATCTTTTAATACTTCTTCAGGTTTACCTATTTTTACCAAGCGCCCAGCATTCATAACAATAACCTTATCAGCATTTAAAATTTCATCCATATCGTGTGTAATAGAAATAATAGTTTTCTTCATTTTATCTCTAAGCTCAACCATAATTTCTTTTATTTCTCTATTACCCTTTGGATCAAGCATACTTGTTGCTTCATCAAATATTAAAATGTCAGGGTTTAATGCTAATGCACTTGCAATAGCAACACGTTGTTTTTGTCCCCCAGAAAGATTTAATGGTTCTTTATCTAAGAAATTTTCCATTCCAACTTTTTTAGCTGAATCATAAATTATTTTTTGCATGTCTTTTGGATTAACACGTTTATTTTCTAATCCAAATGCAATATCAGCTTCAACACTAGAACCTATAAATTGATTATCAGGGTTTTGGAATACAATTCCTAAAAATTTACGAGCTTGATCTAGATTATCTCGTGTAACAACATTGCCATAAATGCTTACATGCCCTTCTTGAGCAGATAATACTCCAATTAATATCTTTGATAAAGTTGATTTACCAGAACCATTATGCCCAATAACAGCAACGTATTCACCATCATTAATTTCAAAGTTAACTTCGTTTAGAGCATAAGGAAAGTCAGGAGCATATTTAAATTTTAAGTTTTCGACTTTAACGGCAACTTTATCAAGTTTTGTAAGTTGTGCACCTCTTCCATGATCTTTAACTGAATCTTTAAATTCCTTTTTTAAATTTTTTGCATAGTTCAATTCTTCTTTTGCCTGCTCTAGAATAATAGAACTATTTTTCTTAGTTGTTGAATTATAAATTTTTAAAATCGTTTTATAATTATCTATGAATATTTTACTACCACAAATTTTTTTAAACTCAGCTTTTGCTTCAACAGATTTTGCCTTATATTTTTCTAATTCTTGATTATCAATTTTACCTTGTTGTTTTTCTTCTTTACTTTTAAAAAAGTCATTGTTTGCTTGCAACATATTAATGTACTTGCTATGTAACTCTATTTTAAAATCATTAAGTTCTTTTGTTGTTAACTTATTTTCTTTAAACTTTTTTAATGAATCCATGTGATCCTCCCTGAAATAAAATTTTATTTATAAATATTATAAATTAAAATATTTAAAAAGTATAAAAAAATAAGGCTATAAAACCTTAATTTTCATGTTATTAAACTAATTCGATAATAACCATTGGTGCATTATCACCTTTTCGGTTATCTAATTTTAAGATACGAGTGTATCCACCGTCTCTATCTTTATACTTTTTAGCGATAGTTGTAAATAATTTTTGTAAAACATCTTCTTTTGAACTTGCTTCAATATTTCTTAATCATGAAGCAGCTTGACGTCTTGCGTGTAAATCACCACGTTTTGCTAAAGTAACCATTTTATCTAAATGTTTTCTTAATTCTTTAGCTCTTGTTTCAGTAATTTCTAAGCGTTCTGAAACAATTAATTCACTAGTTAAGTTACGCATTAAAGCTACTCTTCATGCAGTATTCTTACCTTGTTTTTGAATATATGACATATTAATTACCTCCTTTTTAAAATCTTAATTTTGTTTGAATGTTAATTCTAAAGACGCAACTTTATCTTTAATTTCTTTTAAAGACTTACGTCCTAAGTTTCTAATATCTTGAATTTCATCTTCTGTCTTAGAAACTAATTCTCTTAATGTACTGATTCCAGCACGTTTTAAACAGTTTAAACTTCTTTGTGTAAACTCTAATTCTTCAACAGGTTTATCTAACTCTTTTTCTTCAACAGTTTCAACACCCATAATAGCTACTTCTTCAACTTCTTCAGCTAAAGTTGTAAATACGTCAAAGTGTGAAATTAGAATTCTAGATGCTAGTGAAACTGCTTCTGATGCTAAGATTGATCCATCTGTTTCTACTTCCAAGATTAATTTTTCAAAATCTTGTGCTTTACCTAAGTTAATTGGAGTTGCTCCATAAGCAACTTTAAGAATAGGTGAGTAGTTTGAATCAATCGTAATCATTCCTGGCACTACATTTTTTAATTCTTTGTTCTCTTTGAAAGTTTTGTAACCTCTTGAGTTTTTAGCATATAATACTAAATCTAAATTACCACCCTCAGCAACATTAGCAATAACAAGGTCTTTATTTAAAACCTCAACTCCTGCTGGTAAAACTAAGCTTCCAGCAGTAACTGGGCCAACTGTTGATGTACCTACTTTTAGTTCTACAGTTTCATCATCACTGTAAATTGCATTGTCAATTCTTAATATTAATTTCTTAATATTTAAAACTATACGAGTTACATTTTCTTCAATACCTGAGATTGAAGTAAATTCATGCTGCGCTCCTGCAATTTTAATTGCATAAACACTAGCTCCTGGTGTTGAAGATAATAATGTTCTTCTTAAAGCATTACCTAAAGTTACAGCAAACCCTCTTTCTAGAGGTGTTGCTTCGAACTTCCCATAAAACTTATTTGGTGATTCTTTTACAATTCCGAATTCTGGTTTGTTAAATTGTTTCATTCGCTAAAACTCCTTTGTTCTATAATTATTTTCTTGGGCGTTTTTTAGGACGAACTCCATTATGAGGGATTGGTGTACAATCCTTTATTGAAGTTACTTCCATCCCAGCAATTGTTAACGCTCTAACAGCAGCATCACGACCTGGACCTGGACCTTTAACTTCAACTTGAACAGATTTAACACCTTGATCCATTGCACCTTTAGCAGCTGCCTCTGAAATCATTTGTGCAGCATAAGGTGTAGATTTTTTAGAACCTTTGAACCCGATTGCTCCAGCACTTGATCAAGAAAGTACGTTTCCTTTTTCATCACTTATAGTAACAATTGTGTTATTAAAAGTAGAGTGAATGTGAGCGATACCTTTTGGAATATTTTTCTTAATACGTTTTTTTGTATTATTTGATTTTGGTTTTGCCATGTTTTTAATCTCCTTCTACCTTCTATTTTTTCTTGTTAGCTACAGTTTTTCTTGGACCTTTAACAGTTCTTGCGTTTGTTTTTGAAGATTGCCCTCTTACAGGTAATCCTTTACGGTGTCTTAATCCTCTGTAACATCCTATTTCCATTAAACGTTTAATGTTTAATGAAACTTCTCTACGTAATTCTCCTTCAACCTTAAAGTTTGAAATTTCTGTAGAAATTAATTTAATTTGTTCTTCAGTTAAATCTCTAGTACGAACATCTTCGCTTATGTTTAACTTAGCTAAAACTTTTTGAGATGTTGATAATCCAATTCCATAAATGTATGTCAATGAAATTACAACTCTTTTTTCGTTTGGGATTTCTACTCCACTAATACGAGCCATATCTTTAATTCCTTTCTTAAATAAAATTTACTAATTTTTAGTTTAGACTAATTAACCTTGTCTTTGTTTGTGCTTTGGTTGTGCACAAATGATCATTACGCGGCCTTTACGTCTAATAACACGACATTTGTCGCAAATTTTTTTGACTGATGATCTTACTTTCATCTGTAAACCTCCGTATTTATTTCTTTATATTTAAACAATATAAATCGACTGGTGTCGATTTTTTCTATAATTACACTTCTGCTTTCTTAGCAATTTTTCTATATGTAATTCTTCCACGTGTCATATCATAAGGTGATATCACGACAGTTACTTTATCTCCAGGTAAGATGCGAATGTAATGCATTCGGATTTTACCTGACACGTGTGCATCAATAACTATGTCGTTTTCCAGTTGAACTTTAAATTTTGCATTTGGCAATACTTCAACAACTGTACCTTCAAATTCCATTTCTGCTTCTTTAGCCATAAACTACAACTCCTATCTTTTTGATTTAGTTAATACTTCATAACCGCTATCTGTGATTAAGATAGTGTGTTCAAAGTGAGCAGTCATACTCTTGTCAGCTGATAGAACTGTTCAATTGTCTGCTGCAAGTTTTGTTTTGTAAGTCCCCATTTGAATCATAGGTTCAATACAAATTACCATTCCAGCTTGCAAACGCATTCCTGTGTCTTTTCTCCCATAATTTGGTATAAAAGGGTCTTCATGCATTTGTGTCCCAATTCCATGTCCTGTGTAATCTCTTGGTACACCAAATCCGAAGCTTTCAGCATGAGTTTGAATAATGTCTCCAATAGTTCCAAGACGAACACCTGGAGCTAAACAATTAATAGCTAAATCCAAACATTCTTCAGTGACTTTTAATAGTATATCATGTTTTTTATCTTTTGCAATACCGCATATCACACTAAATGCACTATCAGCATGATATCCTTCAAAAATACAACCTGTATCAACAGAAACTATATCACCATCTTGCAAAATTCGGTCTTGTGGAATTCCATGTACTAACTGTTCATTAATAGAAATACATATTGTTTTTGGATATCCATGATACCCTTTAAAGTTTGATTCACAACCCTTATTAGTTATAAATTCTTCAAATGCTTTATCTAATTCCAAACAATTTACGCCCGGTTTAATCATTGATTTTAGCATTTGAATTGCCTCTGCTAAAACTTGTCCAGCAATACGCATTTTTTCAATTTCTTGAAGTGTCTTGATAGTTACAGCCATTGATTATAATGCTCCTAAAACTTCAGTATAAACTTCTTCTGCTGTAGTGTTAGCATTGTCAACAATATGAACAAAACCTGGTTTTGTTTTAAAGTAATCAACTAGTGGTGCTGTTTCTTTAGCATATGCTTCCAGTCTAACTTGAACTTTTTCTGGTGCATCATCTGGTCTACGAACTAGCTCTCCACCATCATTATCACAAATTCCCTCTACCTTTGGTTTTCTACTTATTAAATGGTAGCTAACTTTACATTTTGGACATATTAATCTTCCACTGATTCTTTCTAATAGAATATGTGTGGGAACATCAATGAAAATAACTTTGTCAATTTTTGCATTAAGTTCCTTCAATATTTCTTCTAATGCTTTTGCTTGAACTAAAGTTCTTGGAAAACCATCAAAAATTAATTGATTATGATTTTGTTGTAAAAAGTTTTTAACAATTCCTATTGTTACTTCATCAGGAACTAATTTACCTTCATTCATGTATCTTGCACATTCAAGCCCTAATGGAGTTTCATCTTTAATTTCTTTACGCATTAAATCTCCAGTTGACATCTGAATGAAACCTTGATTTGAAATTAATTTTTCAGCCAATGTACCTTTACCTGATCCAGGGGCACCTAATAACATAATATTCATTTATTTTTCTCCTTTTATTTTATAAGTTGTTTTGGTTCAAACGCATATGGTAGCAACTCTTTGATGTTCATTTCTATTTGAAAACCTTTTTTACTATAAATAAAAATAGGTGTTTCTCAATCAACTAATTCTGATATAACTTGGCGACAAACACCACAAGGTGAACCCATATCTTCAGAATCTGTATAAAGTGATAAGAATTCTATATCTTCTTTTTTGTAGCCTAAAGTATAAACCTGAGATAATGCAGTTCTTTCACCACAAATGCCTGCTGGGTAAGATGCATTTTCAACATTTACACCTTTAACTACTTTTCCATTCTTCAAATTAATTAAGCAAGCAACTTTAAAATTTGAATAAGGGCTATAAGAATTATTTTTTAATTTTAATAATTCTTCAAATACAATTTGTTTATCTATCATCTGTACTTTTACCTCTTGCTTTCTAATTATATTATATTTAAAAAATATTTTCATAAATAAAAAAGACCATATGTAAAGGTCTTCTATCAAATATGTGTTGAAGATTGGTTAGTTGATTCTTCAGTAAATTTTTGTTTTTTGCTTTCAATAAATCTGTGTTGAGTGATTCTTCCTTGTAATTGTTGAGTTGTTTGAATAGCAACTGATATACAAATAATCAATCCTGTTCCCCCAATAGCTAATTGACTTGGTAAATTAGTCACTTTAGATATTACATAAGGCAACGCAGCAATTGCAGCTAGGAATATAGCCCCAAACAGAGATAGCCTATTGATTGTTCCTTTTAAGAATTCAGTGGTATCTTTACCAGGCTTAATACCTGGAATAAAGGTTCCTGATTTTTGGAAGTTTTCACTTATCTTTTCAGGATTAATTTGAACCTGTGCATATAAGAACGTAAATAGCACAATCATAACGCTAAATATACCTATTCCTCATCAAGTATTAAATGATAAGTAATGTTGAGTAAATCTTACAAATCCATTTGTTGATTCTCCAACTGAAGAAGTTGCTGTTGGATCAATAATCTGTGCAATAGTTATTGGTGTTGATATCAATGCAGAAGCAAATATAACTGGAATAACTCCAGCGTTGTTTAATTTAAGCGGTAGATATGGTGTATGATCTTTTGAATCAATTAAACCACTACCAGTTTGTTGAATTGGTATTTTACGTTCAGCTTCATTCATAAGCACAACTGAGAAGATAACAACAAAGAATACAAGCATATAAATTCCAAATTTAATAATTCCATCAAAGAATACATTAATACTCTCATCACTTGGAATTCAAAATTGGTATGTCGCTGTAATTTGATTTGGTAATTGAACAATAATTCCTATAAAGATAACTATTGAAATACCATTTCCAACTCCTTTAATTGTTATTTGATCAGCGATTCATAACATAAAGTATGAACCAGCTAACATAACTAATGGAACTAGTACATAATAAAAAGCTGGAGACGCCATTACATTGGTACTTGATCAACCTGGTTCTATAACACCTTGTTGTTGTAATGTAAAGATTGTCGCAATTCCTTGCATTAAAGCAAATGGAATCATTAAAACTTTTGTTAACTTATCTAATTTTTTTCTTCCTCTTTCACCTGATTTATTTCATCTAGTCAAAATTGGAACAACGTCTGTTGAAAGCAATTGCACAATAATGGAAGCGGTAATATATGGTGATACCCCTAATGCTAAGATTGAGAATCTTCCAATAGTACCTCCCCCTAAAGTGGATAGTAATTGAAAGAATTGTGAATTATTAATAACATTTTGGTATTCATCAGTTAACCTAATTCCAGGTACTGTTATATAAACCCCAACTCTGATAATCACTAATAATAATAAAGTAAAAGCGATTCTACCTAGAATATCTTTATTTTTAATAAAGAAGTTGCCAGTTCTTAAATCGCCATTATTACTTTGTGATTTCTTGGCAGAATATTGTTTGCTCTTTTTAGCTAACTTTTTTGCCATATTAAATCACCTCTACTTTTCCTCCAAGTTTTTCAATAACAGCTTGCGCTGATTTTGAAACTTTGTTTAATTTTACATCAATAACCTTATTTAGGGAACCATTTCCTAAAACTTTTACTAATTGTTTTTCGTTTTTAATGATTTTATGTTCCACTAAAGTCTTATGATCAACTGTTTTTAAATCCAATTTTTCTAAGTCTGAAAGGTTTAAAATAACATATTGTTTTTGGTTTGGAGAAGTAAAACCAATTTTTGGTAATCTTCTGTATAAAGGAGTTTGTCCCCCTTCAAATCCAGGGCGAACTCCCCCACCTGAACGTGAGTTTTGTCCTTTGTGACCTCTTGTAGAAGTTTTCCCTTTTCCAGAAGCCATACCTCTACCTACTCTAGTAACGTCTTTTTTGCTACCTTCAGTATATTTTAATTCATGTAATTTCATAATTTGTACGCTTCCTTCCTATTTAGTTTCTTCTACTTTTGGTTTTTCAGTTTTAACTACTGGTTTACCAAATCTTAAGTCTCTTACTTTTTTAGCAGTATGCATTGATGATAAACCATCGATAGTTGCTCTAATCATGTTAATTGGATTATTTCTACCTAATGATTTAGCATAAACGTCTGAAATACCTGCTAATTCAATAACAGCACGAGCTGGTCCACCAGCAATAACTCCAGTACCAGGTTTAGCTGGTTTAATTAAAACTTGACCTGCTCCAAAGTGACCAATCACTTCATGCGGTACAGTTGTTCCTCTTAAAGAAACTCTAATTAAATTCTTTTTGGCTTCTTTAACAGCTTTTTTAATTGCTTCAGGAACTTCATTTGCTTTTCCTGTTCCTAAACCAACTTGACCTTTTTTATCTCCAACAACTACAACAGCTGCAAATCTAAAATGACGTCCACCTTTTGTAACTTTAGTAACACGTCTAATTGTTACTACTTTTTCTTCAAAATCATCTTTTTGGAATTGTTTTGGTCCTTGAGGACGACGGTTTGGTTTTCTATCAAACTTTCTTCTTTCAGGTTGAGTTTGATTATTAGCGTTTTCTACTACTACTTCTGTTTTATTTTCCATATTTCTCACTCTTTACCTTTCTAGAATTTCAATCCGTTTTCTCTTGCTGCTTCAGCAAAAGCTTTTACTTTACCATGGTATAAGTATCCACCACGATCAAACACTACATCAGTAATGCTTTTTGCAATTGCTAATTTAGCAATTTCTGCTGCAACTTTTTTAGCTGCTTCAATGTTTCCTGATTTTAATCCCAAGTTTAATGATGATGCTGAAACTAAAGTTGTTCCAGTTGTGTCGTCGATTATTTGTGCATAGAAATTAGTATTTGATTTGAAAACATTTAATCTTGGTTTAGCTGCTGTTCCAGAAACTTTATTTCTTACACGGTAATGTCTTCTTTTTCTTGCTTCTTGTTTAGTATATTTCATAATTCTATAACCTTAAGCTCTGATATTATTTACCAGCTGCTTTCCCTTCTTTTCTAATAATGATTTCATCTGAGTACTTAATTCCTTTACCTTTATATGGTTCTGGTCTTCTGTATGATCTAATTTCTGCTGCAACTTGTCCAACAACTTGTTTATCAATACCTTTGATGATGATTTGAGTTGGTTTTGGACATTCTACTGTAATTCCTTCTGGAATTGAGTATTCGATTGGATGTGAGTAACCTAATGAAAGATTTATTTTACTTCCAGCTAACGCTGCTCTATATCCAACCCCGTTAATATCAAGAGTTTTTGTAAACCCTTGGCTTACACCGATTAACATACCTTGTAATAATGAGTTTGTTGTTCCGTGTAATTGTTTTGTATGTTTAATTTCATTAGCTCTAATTGTTGAAAGTTCTGATCCTTCAACTTTGATTGTGATAACTTCCGCAAATTTTTGAGTTAAAGTTCCTTTAGAACCTTTTATTGTAACTGTGTTGTCTGCTGCAACACTAACTTCAACACCTGCAGGGATAGTTAATATTCTGTTTCCTATACGTGACATATATTCTTATCCTCCTATTATCATACGAAGGCTAACACTTCTCCACCAGCATTTGCTAAGCGGGCTTGTTTACCTGTCATGATTCCTTGTGATGTTGAAACTATTGCAATTCCTAAACCGTTTAATACTTGTGGGATTTCGTTTGCTGGTGCATAAACTCTAAGACCTGGTTTAGAGATCTTTTTAAGTCCTGAGATTACTCTTTGTTTTCCTTGATATTTTAATTCAATAGTAATAGTTTTTTTAACTTCACCTTCAACAGTGAAGCTTGAAATGAATCCTTCTTCTTTTAAGATTCTAGCAATTTCCAATTTCATTTTTGATGAAGGAATGTTAACTGTTTTTAACATTCTTTGGTTTGCATTACGGATTCTAGTTAACATATCTGCAATTACGTCTGTAGTCATATTTTATTTCCTTTACTCTTTCTATTCCTATTATCAAGAAGCTTTTCTAATCCCAGGTATTTGTCCTTCATATGCATATTTTCTAAAGCATAGACGGCAAATTCCGAATTTTTTAAGCACAGCATGTGGTCTACCACAGTTATTACATCTTGTGTAATTTCTTACGCCAAACTTTTGGTGTTTAGCTTGTTTAACTTTTAATGATTTTTTAGCCATTTATTCTAATCCCCTTTATTATTTAGCGAAAGGCATTCCAAATTTTTCTAATAATTTGTATGCTTCCTCGTTTGTTTTTGCAGTAGTTACAATTGTAATGTCCATTCCTCTTAATTTTTGAACTTTATCATAATCTATTTCTGGGAAAATAATTTGTTCTTTAACTCCCAATGTGTAGTTTCCAAATCCATCAAATGAAGTTTTTGGAACCCCTCTAAAGTCACGCACACGTGGTAATGCAACGTTTGTTAGACGGTCTAAGAAGTCATACATCTTTTTCCCTCTTAAAGTTACTTTTGTACCAATTGGCATTCCTTCTCTTAATTTAAATACAGCTAATGATTTTTTTGCTTTTGTTACTAATGGTTTTTGACCAGTTAATTGTTCTAATTCAACAACTGCTGCGTCTAATTTTTTTGGATCTGTTGTAGCATCTCCAACTCCCATGTTAATAACGATTTTTGTAAGTTTTGGAACTTGCATCACTGATTTATATCCTAATTCTTTAAATAATTCAGGAGCAATTTGTTCTGTATATCTAGTTTCTAATCTTGATTTCATTTCTTCATGTCCCTTTCTTATTTACTTGCCTTTTTTAATGGTGAGTTAGATTTTTTAGCAATTCTAACTTTTTTACCATCTTCAATTTGGTATCCAACTTTTGAAATGCCTTCTTTATTTTTAGGATCTTGCAATGCAACGTTTGATAAATTAATTTTTGATGGAATTTCTTTAATTCCACCTTCTGAGTCAGCTTGTGAAGGTTTAACATGTTTTAAAGAGTTAATTCCTTGAACTGAAACTCATTTTTTGTCTTTTGAGATTCAAGTGATTGGTCCTAATTCACCTTTATGTGAACCAGCGATAACTTTAACCACGTCACCTACTAAGATTTTTGATTTGCTCATTCTCTGGTTCCTCCTATAATACTTCTGGAGCTAAAGATGCAATTTTTGCAAATCCAGCTTCTTTAATTTCACGTGCGATTGGACCGAAAATACGAGTTCCACGTGGTGATTTATCATCTTTAATAATTACTACAGCATTTTCTGAGAAACGAATGTATGTTCCATCTTCTCTTTTTAATTCTCTTGTAGTTCTAACAATAACAGCTTTAACAACTTGACCTTTTTTAACAGCTCCACCTGGAGTTGCTGATTGAACTGAACAAACGATGATGTCTCCAATTCCTGTAAACTTTCTAACTGATCCACCTAAATTACGAATAACACGAACTTCTTTAGCACCTGAGTTATCTGCTACTTTTAATTTTGATAATGTTTGAATCATAATTCTTTATCTCCTATAAAACAGCTTTTTCTACTACTTTTACTAATCTGAAGTTTTTTGTTTTTGATAATGGACGAGTTTCCATAATTTGAACTTTGTCCCCTATCTTAGCAACTTGTTGTTCGTCATGTGCTTTATATTTTTTAGAATACTTAACACGTTTTTTATAAATTGGGTGGTTTTTGTAAGTTTCAACTAATACAGTAACTGTTTTATCCATTTTGTCAGATACAACTTTACCAACTAGTATTCTTCTACTATTTCTTTCCATTATTTAGTTTCTCCTTCGTTTACATCATTTTGTTCTTCAACTACTGCATTAGCCATAGCTTCTGCGATAGCGTCATCATTACCAGCACCTTCATATTGTGCTTGTAATTCTTCGATCATTTTACGTTGTTTTGCTCTTACTTCTTTTCCGACTTTTTCAGCTTCAACTACAGCTTGACTGTAATTCGCTTTAACAGTTTTGTTTACTTCTTCACCAGCTTTAGCTTTTTCAGCTATAACTAATTGAATTCTTGCAATTTCTTTTTTAATTTCTTTTATACGGTGTGTTTGTTCTAAACTTCCAACAGCAGCTTGGAATTTTAATGCGAATAACTCAGCTTTTTTAGCTTCGTTTCTTTCTAATAGTTGTTCTACTGAAAGCGCTCTAATTTCTTCCATTAATTTATTTGCCATTATTCTTCACCTCTTTTAACGAATTTGCAACGAACTGGTAATTTGTGCATTGCTAAACGCAAAGCTTCTCTAGCAGTTTCTTCACTAACTCCAGCAATTTCAAACATAACTGTTCCTTCTTTTACAACTGCTACTCATTTTTCTGGGTTCCCTTTTCCAGATCCCATACGAACTTCAGCTGGTTTTTTTGACATTGAAATGTGTGGGAAAATTCTCATTCAAACTTTTCCATCACGTCTCATATAACGTGTCATAGCAATACGAGCTGCTTCAATTTGACGGTTATCGATTCATGCTCCATCTAAAGACATTAATCCATAGTCACCAAAATTAATTGTTTTAGCTCCTTTTGCTTTTCCTTTAAAACTAACTTTATGAGGTTTACGATACTTTGTTCTTTTTGGTAATAACATTATTTACGTCCCCCTCTGTTGTTGTTTTTATTGTTGAATCTTCTGTCATTATTCATTGGTGCTTTTTCAGATACTCTTTGGCTTTGACCTCCGATTACCTCACCATGATTAATTCAAACTTTAACACCAATTTGTCCATATGTAGTTGGAGCTTCATATAAAGCATAATCAATGTCTGCTCTTAATGTTGACAGAGGTACTGATCCTTCGATGTATCCTTCTGTACGAGCCATTTCAACTCCACCTAAACGTCCACTAACAGAAGTTTTAATTCCTTTAACCCCTGCTTTTAAAGCTTTTCTAATAGCTAATTTTTGAACTGTTCTAAATGAAGCACGATTTGTAATTTGTTCACCAATTCATCTTGCAACTAATGTTGCATCTGCATCTGCATTTTTAATTTCAATTACTTTAACTTCAACTTTTAAATTTCTATCTTTAGCAATTTTTTGAACTGCTTTTGCGATATTAGTTACGTTTTTTCCTTCTTGACCAAGCACGATAGCTGGACGAGCAGTTCTGATTATTAAAGTAATATTTGAAGTTGTTCTTTCAATTTTAATTTTTGATACTGCTGCATCTTTTAATAATTTAAGAACTCCTTCACGGATTTTGATATCTTGATCTAATCATTTAACGTATTGATCTTTTTCAGCATATCAAGTGTCTTCTCAGTCTCTAACGATTCCTAAACGTAAAACATTAGGTGATACTTTTTGTCCCATATTCTATCTCGCCCTTCCTATTTTCTTTCATCACTAACAATAATTGTTATATGTGATGTTCTTTTTAAAATTTCATACGCTCTACCATGAGCTCTTGGTCTAAAACGTTTTAAAGTTGGTCCTTCATTAACAAAAATTGACTTAACAAATAATTTATCTGCGTCCATTCCATTGTTGTTAACTGCGTTTGCGATTGCTGAGTTTAATAATTTTAATACTGGCTCAGCTGATCTTTTATCTAAGTTGTATAATGTTGCAATTGCTGTTGCAACTGGTTTGTTTCTGATTGTATCTGCTACTAATCTAACTTTTCTAGGAGAGATACGAATCATATTTAAATAAGCTTTTGCTTCCATATTGTCATCCTACCTCTTCTATTTTTTACCTTTGTCGTCTCCGTGTCCACCGAATTTACGAGTTGGAGCAAATTCACCTAATTTGTGTCCAACCATATCTTCTGTTACATACACGGGAATAAATTCTTTACCATTGTATACTCCGAAAGTTTTACCGATGAATTCAGGGAAAATAGTTGATCTACGTGATCAAGTTTTTATAACTTCTCCATCTTTTGCAACTTCAGCTTTTTTAAATAAGTTTTCGTCTACAAATGGTCCTTTTTTTAATGATCTTGCCATGTCTTCTATTCTCCTTCCCTATTTCTTAGCATTACGCTTTCTTACGATAAGTTTTTCAGATGGTTTTTTAGTATTTCTTGTTTTTACACCAAGAGCTGTTTTACCTCATGGAGTAACAGGGTTTTTACGTCCAATTGGAGTACGTCCTTCCCCTCCCCCATGTGGGTGATCGTTCGGGTTCATAACTGATCCACGAACTGTTGGACGAATACCTCTTCAACGGTTACGTCCAGCTTTTCCTCAATTAACTAAGTTGTATTCTTCGTTTCCAACTTCCCCAATTGTTGCATAACAATCAGCTAGAACTTTTCTTACTTCTCCAGATGTTAAACGTAAAGTTACATATTTACCATCATCATCTTTCCCTAAGATTTGTACTGATGTTCCAGCACTTCTAGCCATTTGTCCACCTTTTCCAGGTTTTAATTCAACGTTGTGAACTAAAGTCCCTTCAGGAATGTTTTTTAATGGAGCGGCGTTTCCAATTTTAATATCTGCATTTTCAGAAGCTACAATTTTCATTCCAACTTTCATTCCTTTTGCAAATAAGATGTAACGTTTTTCTCCATCTAAGTAATTAATTAAACAAATAAATGCGTTTCTATTTGGATCATACTCTATTGTAGCGATTGTTCCAACAACATCTCTTTTATTACGTTTAAAGTCAATAATTCTGTATTTTTGTTTATGACCTCCGCCTTTGTGACGAGTAGTAATTAAACCACGGTTGTTACGTCCGGCTTTGGCATTTTTAGCTGCTAATAATGATTTTTCAGGAGTACTTGTTGTTAAAGTAGCCTTGTAATCAATAGTAGTCATATTTCTACGACCATTTGTCGTAGGTTTATATTTTTTGATTGCCATAATATCCCTTTCTATAGCTTAAATTTGTTTGATTTATAATAGTTTCGCCTATGGGCTAGGTTTTTTCTATAAATCGCTTAAAATGTCTAATGTTTCACCATCTTTTAAAGTGATGATTGCTTTTTTATAGTTGTTTGTTTTTCCAACAAATCTTCCCATTCTTTTTTCTTTTCCGTCGTAGTTCATTGTTCTTACTGATTCAACTTTAACTTCAAAGATTTCTTCGAATGTTTTTTTAATTTGAACTTTATTAGCTTTTCTGTCAACTAAGAAAGTATATACACCGTTTGCGTGACCTAAAAATGATTTTTCAGTTAACACAGGTTTTTTAATTACTTCTGTTAAATGCATTATGCGTATACCCCCTCAACTGCCATTGCAGCTTCTTCAGTCATAACTAATTTAGTTGCGTTTAAAATGTCAAATAAGTTTAATTTAATAGTTGGTAAAGTTTTTACCCCTTTAATGTTATTTGAAGATTTAATTACGAACTCTTCATTTTGTTTAGTAATGATTAATGTTTTTTGATCATCAATTTGTAAATTTTTCATTACGCTAATCATTTCTTTTGTTGATGGTTTAGCGAAATCGAATTTATCAACGATTACAAGATTTTGTTCATTAGCTTTAATTGATAATGCTGATTTAAATGCTAATGCTCTAACTTTTTTGTTTACTGATTTTTTATAGTTAATATCAGGTGTTGGACCAAAAGTAACCCCTCCACCTCTTCAGTGTGGTGCTCTAATTGATCCTTGACGTGCACGTCCAGTTCCTTTTTGTCTTCAAGGTTTTTTACCACCACCACGTACTTCAGCACGAGTTTTAGTTTTTTTAGTTCCTTGTCTTAATGCAGCTTGTTGAGCAATAACAGTATCATAAATAGCTTGTTGATGTGGAGTCACATTTCAAACACTATCGTTTAGTGAAATTGTTTTAACTTCTTGTCCTTGGACATTTAATACTTTTAATTCCATGATTTTCTCCTTATTACTCTTCTGTTGAAACTGCTTCTTCAACTACTGGTGCTTCAACTGGAGCTTCAGTAGCTACTGGTGCGTTTCTTACTAATAATTCTGCTGCTTGTGTGTTTGCTAGACCTTTAACATTAGATTTAATTGTTACAAAACCTTTGTTTGGTCCTGGAATTGAACCTTTAACTAACATAATGTTGTTATCGATTGCAATTACTTCTAAGTTTTGAACTGTACGTTTAACATGTCCCATGTGACCTGCCATTTTTTTAGATTTGAAGATACGGTTAATAATAGCTCCCATTGAACCTATACCACGGTGGTATCCTGACCCATGAGCCATTGGTCCTCTTGAGTAGTTATGTCTTTTGATTGCACCTGCAAATCCTTTTCCTTTTGAAATTCCTGTAACGTCAACGTATTGACCAGTTTCGAAAATGTCTGATGCTGAAATTGTTGTTCCAACTTCAAACCCTTCCATGTTTCTGATCTCTTTTACGAAGCGCTTAGGAACTGAGTTAGCTTTTTTAAATTGTCCTAATTCAGGTTTGTTTACTAAGTTTTCTCTTTTGTCGAATACTCCTAATTGAGTAGCAACATAACCGTTTGAGTCAAGAGTTTTAACTTGTAAGATAGTGTTTGGTTGAACTTCAACTACAGTAACTGGTACTAATTTTCCACTTTGTGTGAAAACTTGAGTCATTTCAACCTTACGTCCTAAGATTCCTTTCATCTTTTTATCCTCCTAATTGATAATCATGTATATTTCGTTACTTAAATTTTGTGTTTTTGTATTTTTTATAATTTGATTTCGATGTCTACACCACTTGGTAATTGAACTCTTTTTAAAACGTCCATTGTTGTTGGTGTTGGATTTAAAATCTCTAATAATCTTTTGTGTGTTCTCATTTCGAATTGTTCACGTGAGTCTTTGTACTTGTGAACAGCTCTTAAGATGGTAATCACTTGTTTATCTGTTGGTAGTGGGATTGGTCCTCTGACTTTTGCCCCAGTTCCTTCAGCAGCTTCAATAATTTTTGAAATGCTTTGATCAATAATTGCGTGATCATAGCCTTTTAATTTTATTCTCATTTTTTGTTCTGCCATTGTAACCTCCATTTTTTAATAAATATTTTTCATTCATCAACAACCCCTACCGGTGTGTTGTAAATGAGCACACAAAATACACATGCTAAAATATTATATTCTATGACCTATATAAAGTCAAACAAAATTCCCTAATTAATCTAAAATCCATAAATAAACAACATTTATTACGCATTTTGCTTTAACTATAACTATTAAATTAATTATCTTTAAAATAAATAAAAAAACGCTTGTTTTTAATAACTCGCGTTGTTTTCTTCACCATTTATAATTGCTACGCCACCACTTGTTCCCAAACGGTCTGCACCAGCTTCAATCATTTTTTTAGCATCTTCAAAAGTTCTAACTCCACCAGCTGCTTTAACTAGTGCTTTATCTTTGACAACTGATTTCATTAATTTTACATCATCAAAAGTAGCACCTGACTTTGAAAATCCTGTTGACGTTTTAACAAATTCCAATCCAGCTTGAACAGCTAACTCACATGCTTTAATGATTTCTTCTTTTGTTAATAGACAATTTTCCATAATGCATTTTACAACATGATCACCTGCAGATTTTTTAACAGCTTTCATATCTTCTAATACTAATTCATAATTCTTATCTTTTAATGCTCCAATATTTAAAACCATATCAATTTCGTCAGCTCCATCTTTAATTGCTTGTTCAACTTCAAAAGCTTTTGTTGCAGTTGTGCATGCTCCCAATGGAAAACCAACAACATTGGTAATTCCAACATTGCTCCCTTTTAATAATTCTTTACAAAAACTAGTTCAGTAAGAATTAACACATACTGTTGCAAAATCAAACTTTAGAGCTTCCTTACATAATTTTTCAATTTCAATTTTTGTTGCATCTTGTTTTAATAGAGTATGATCTATATATTTATTTAACTTCATTTGCTCTCCTATATATTCATTTTGGCTTTAAGCTCTTTAATAATCTCTTCAACTTTAATTTGTGCTTCTTTCACATTTTCACCCACACCAATAAAATAAATTTTTAATTTAGGTTCTGTTCCACTTGGTCGCACTGCAAATCAAGATTTATCTTCTAAATAAAATTTCAGTAGATCTTGTCCAGGCATATTGTGCATTCCATCAATGTAATCTTCAACTTTTATAACTTTAAGAGCTGCAATTTCACTAATTGGATTAGCTCTTAAAGATTTCATTAATGGTTCAATTTTTAATTTCTTTTCTTCTGGTCTAAAGTTTAGATTTAATGTATAAGTATAATAAGCTCCCATTTCTTTAAATAAATCTTCTAAATAATCAACAAGAGTTTTATTTTTCTTTTTATAATATCAAGCTGCTTCTGCTATCAAAATAGAAGCCTGGATTCCATCCTTATCTCTTGCTGAGTCATCAATAACATAACCATAACTTTCTTCATAAGCAAAAACAAAGTTTAATCCATTTTCAACTTCTTTTGCAATTTCTCTACCCATTCATTTGAAACCTGTTAATGTTTTGACAATATTTACACTATATTTTTCTTTAGCAATTCTATCTCCTAAATCGCTTGTTACAAAACTTGAATACAATGCTGGGTTTTTAGGCATTCTATTTAGGCGCTTTAAATTTGCTAATTTTCAATCAATTAAAATTGGTCCTGTTTGGTTTCCATCTAGTCTTATAAATTCTTTGTTATGTTTAATTGCCATACCAAAACGATCAGCATCAGGGTCATTCATGATTATAATGTCTGCATCATATTTATTTCCATACTCTAATGGAATTTTTCAAGCTGGATCAAATTCAGGATTTGGATTAACAACATTTTTAAAAGTTTCATCTTCAAAAGCATGTTCAGCCACTTCTATTACATCATACCCAGATTCACGTAATATTTGAGGTGTAAACTTAGTTCCTGTTCCATTAACTGCACTAAAAACAATTTTTAAATCTTTTTTTGATTCTTGTTCGTTTTTATAAAACTCCAAACTCTTAATCATTTCAACATAATTGTTAATTACATCCTGACTAACAATTTTTATTAAGTCTGTGTTTACTGTATATTCTCAATTTAAAATATCTGAAATTTCATCCATTCTTTTTGCAATTATTGCTGTTTGCTCATCTTGTAGTTGACATCCAAATGGATCATATATTTTATAACCATTATATTCTGATGGATTATGTGAAGCAGTTATTACTATACCACCAATGCAATTTAAAGCTTTTGTTGCATATGAAACAACTGGTGTTGGCATCATTTCATTTTCCTTAAATAAGTATGCTTTAATTCCAAAACTTGTTAGGACTTCTGCGACACATTGCGCAAAAGCTTTTGAATTATGACGATTGTCATGTCCAACAACAACACCATCATTTAATCTGCTTGGATAATTTTGTTTTAATAACTCTGCAAAAGCTATTGTTACTTTTTTAACAGTATATATATTAAAACGTCCAGGTCCAGCACCAAGAACTCCTCTAATTCCTGCAGTTCCAAATTCTAGTTCAATTCCTTCAAATGCCGAATGTAACTCTTCATCACTTGCACTTGCAAGTAATTGTTTTAATTCATTATCTAAACTTTTTGTACTAATTCACTCAGAATAAATTTTATTGCTTTTATTAAAAACCATTTTTAGCTCCTTATTTTAGTATTCTATTTATTATTATAATATAAAATATATTTATAACATTAATGGGTTTATACATTATTTTAATTGACCCTAATAAAGGAGCATAAATGAAATATAGTTTTAGCGAAATAATTGAAAAAAAGAAACATAAAATAGAGCTAACAAGTGAAGAAATTAAATGATTGATTAACAGTTATGTAAATAATCAAGTTACTGATTATCAAATGTCTGCATTTGCAATGGCCATTTACTTTAATGGAATGACTAAGGCAGAAACTCTTGCGCTAACTCAATCATATGTTGAATCTGGTTATGTTTATGATGTTAGCAATGTAAAAGGGCTAAAAGCAGATAAGCACTCAACTGGTGGGGTTGGAGATAAAACTAGTTTAGTTTATAGTCCACTTGTTGCAAGCTATGGAGTTAAGGTTTGTAAGCTTTCTGGTAGAGGGCTTGGAGTCACTGGAGGAACAATAGATAAATTAGAATCTTGTAAGGGTTGAACTAGTGAATTAACAAAAGAGGAATTTATCGACACAATTAATAAAGTTGGAATGAGTATTACTGGACAATCAAATGACATTGTTCCTGCTGATAAAAAAATGTATGCACTAAGAGATGTAACTGGAACAGTTGATTCTATTCCTTTAATTGCTGCTTCTATTATGAGTAAAAAGTTAGTTATTGATAGTGATAGTTTAATTCTTGACGTTAAAGTTGGTGCTGGTGCTTTCATGAAAGACATTAGTGTTGCAGAACAATTAGCAAATGAAATGATCCAAATAGGACATGGATATAAAAGAAAGGTTTCTATTTTACTAACTGATATGCAAAAACCACTAGGTAAAGCCATTGGAAACGCAATTGAAGTTAAAGAAGCCTGAGATACTTTAAACAATAATGGTCCTGATGATTTAAAAGAAGTTGTTTGTACAGCTGCTGGACTAACACTAACCGACTTAGGAATATTTGATAATCTTCAAGAAGCAATTAAAGATTGTTATAAAAAACTTGAAACAAAAGAATGTGCTCATTATTTAAAACAGTTTATTGAAGCCCAGCATGGTGATTTTAGTTTGATTGAAAATTATAATAACAACTTTACTACAAAGCACAAAATTGAAATTAAGGCTAACTCTAATGGATTTATTACAATTCAAGATGCAGAAATAATTGGTTTATTATCAATGGAGCTAGGTGCTGGAAGAAAAACAAAAGAAGATGAAATAGATTTTGCTGCGGGTATTTATTTAAATAAAAAAATAGGTGACACTGTAAAAATAGGTGACACTGTAATGACACTTTATACTAATTACAATATTAATGAAGAATGAATAAATAAAGCTCAAAGCAGTTATACAATATCAAATAATTTAAATAAAATTGAAAATATAATTAAAATAATTAGATAAAAAAATAGAGAATCAACAACTCTATTTTTATTTATTAAAAATTGGTTTTTTACTTGGTTCCCACTTATGAGTACCTGTAGAAAAATTTTCATAATATTTAACGTTTTTAACATTTCATTTACTTAAATCATGATTATATATTTCAGCGCTTTGAAACATTGATGTCATATCAATAACATTACTTACATTTCATTTGCTTAAATCAATATTAAAGTTAATTGCATAAGCAAATGTGAAACTCATATTAATAATATTTGAAGTATCTCATTTTGCAATGTTGTGATCACCTTCAAATTTTCTTGATTGATGAAACAGCTTAGCAAGCGATGTTATTTCCTTAGGTAAAAATCTTGTGACTTTGTTGACATCTGTTGGGAACTTTATTGCTGTAACTTCATCTTTAGCAGTTTGTGCTCCTATTTGATAAACTATAATATCTTTATCATTTACCTTATCATTAGGATTAGTAACATTTAAATTTCCAGATGCATTTTCAGTAATCATACTTTGATTTTTATTATTTTCACTTATTTTAAATTTATTAAATTCAATTTCTTTATTCCCGCCTTTAAGTGAAAAGCGGTTTTTATATTCATCCTTAACTTTTAAAGTTATTTTTACATTTTCTTGATTTTCAACAAGTGTGAAGTCTAAAGAATTATATTGTCTTTCAGTTAAATTTACTGCGGCTATTGACTTTGCTAAATCAATTAGTTTTTCTTTACTACTAACAAAAAACTCTAAATTTAAAAGTTTATCATATAAAGAATAAATTTTTGAAGTATCAATTTCGTCCATTAAAACAATTTTTTCTGAAGTTATCAAGAATTCTCCATTAAAATCAGGATCATCTCAATGGTGATCATCATGTAATTTTGTTGTAACAATAAAAGTTTGTTTATGATAAATTTTTGACTTTTGTTGTTTTTGTACAGTTATAATATCCAATCCATCAATATTTAAATTTTCAAGAATTTCAATTGCCTCGTCTTCAGTTAATTCTTTATTAATTTTGTTAGTTAAAAGTTTTTGAACATCGTCTTTATGTAAGATGTCTGTTTCACCAATTCTTGGAGCAAAAACTATAAAGTCTGTTTTTGTAATTGTATGGTTTTCTTCATCAATTACTACTTGCACATCAAAATATTTTGTTTCGAAACTATCTGTTTCGATTTCACTAATTGTTGCTTTAATTGATGTTAGACCATGATATGGAACACTTTCTAAAGCATTAATTGCTTCTGACTCTGTCATATCAACTGAAACAGTTTCATCTAAAACTATTTGCAAGTCATCTTCATCGATTGGGTCCTTTTCTCCAATTCTTGGAGCAACAATTTCAAAAACCTTACTTGTTATATAATAGTTTTCTTCATCAATAGTTATTTGAATAATAAAAGCAATTTCTTCAAATGCTCTTGATGATTTCTTATTAACTTCAACTGATTCTACACCATCAGGTTTCTCAACTGATTCTAATGCTTCAATTGCTTCCAACTCTGTCATATCTGATGTTACTGCATTATTTAAAACTTGCTTAAAGTTATCATAATCAATTTCATCTTTTTGACCAATTCTTTGTCCACTAACTACAAATGTATTTTTTGAAATTTCATAATTTGCTTCATCAATGAAAACTTTAACATTAAATTTCGTTTCTTCAAATACTTTTATATCTGGCGAATTAACAGAAGCTTCAAGCCTAGTTACACCTGTAAATATTACAGCTTCTAAGGCTTCAATTGCTTCTGACTCTGTCATATCACTTGCCACAGCTTTTTCTAATTCTGCTTGCAATAAAACTTCATCAATAGAATCTTTCTCTCCAATTCTTGGAGCAACAATTTCAAAAACCTTACTTGTTATATAATAGTTTTCTTCATCTATTGAAATATTAACGATAAAAATTTCTTTTTCAAAAGCTTTAGCTAACTTTTTTTCTGCCTTTATTGATTTTACACCATTAGGTTTCTCAACTGATTCTAATGCTTGAATTGCTTCTAACTCTGTCATATCACTTGCAACTGAATTAGTCAAAACTTGTTTAAGCCCATCATAATCAATTTCATCTTTTTGCCCAATTCTATTTCCTGTAATTAAAAATAGATTTTTTGATATTTCATAATTTTCATTATCAATAGAAACTTTAACATTAAATTTCGTTTCTTCAAATGCTCTTGAGGCACCAAAATTAACATAAGCTTCAAGCTTAGTTACACCAGTAAATGTTACAGCTTCTAACGCTTCAATTGCTTCTGACTCTGTCATATCATTTGCCACAGCTTTTTCTAATTCTGCTTGCAATAAAACTTCATCAATAGAATCTTTCTCTCCAATTCTTGGAGCAACAATTTCAAATTCATTACTTTTAATAAAAAAGTCTTTTTCATTTATTGTTATATCTACAATAAAAATCATTTCTTCAAATGCTTTTGTGTTTTTAACTGCTTTAATGGTTTTTACACCATCAGGTTTATTAACTGCTTCTAACGCATTAATTGCTTCTTGCTCGCTCATGTCTTTTGAAACAGCTTTTTCTAACTCAAACTTAAATCCATCATAATCGATTTCATCTTTTTGTCCAATTCTGTTTCCGGTAACTATGAATGTGTTTTTTGAAATTTTATAATTTATTTCGTCAATAAAAACTTTAACTTCAAATTTCTTTTCATTAAATGCTCTTGTTGAAATTGAACTAACCGATGCCTCAAACCTAGTTACACCAGTTAAACTTACAGATTCTAAAGACAAAATTGCTTCTGACTCTGTCATATCACCTGAAACAGCTTCTTCTAACATTGACTGCAATAAAATCTCATCAATAGATTCTTTGTCACCAATTCTTGGAGCAACAATTTCAAATTGAGTACTTATAATAAAATAATCATTTTCATTTATTGTTATGTCTACAATAAAAATCATTTCTTCAAAAGCTTTAGTTTCTTTTCTAGTTGCCTTTATTGTTTCTATACCATCAGGTTTTTCAATATTTTGTAGAGCTGCAATTGCTTCGCTTTCTTTCATTTCAAATGACACTGAATTAGTTAGTGTAGTTTTAAATCCTTCATAATCAATTTCATCTTTTTGACCAATTCTGCTTGCACAAACCAGAAATGTATTGTTTGAGATTGTATAATTTTCCTCATCAATTGAGATCTTAACATCAAATATATTTTCTTCAAAACCTCTTGTTAAATTTGTACTTACTGATGCCTCAACCTTAGTTACACCAGTAAATGTTACAGCTTCTAACGCTTCAATTGCTTCTGACTCTGTCATATCACTTGCCACAGCTTTTTCTAATTCTGCTTGCAATAAAACTTCATCAATAGAATCTTTCTCTCCAATTCTTGGAGCAACAATTTCAAATTCATTACTTTTAATAAAAAAATCTTTTTCATTTATTGTTATATCTACGATAAAAATCATTTCTTCAAATGCTTTTGTGTTTTTAACTGCTTTAATGGTTTTTACACCATCAGGTTTATTAACTGCTTCTAACGCATTAATTGCTTCTTGCTCGCTCATGTCTTTTGAAATAGCTTGTTCTAACTCAAAATTAAATCCATCATAATCGATTTCATCTTTTTGTCCAATTCGTTCTCCTATAATTAAAAAATCTGTTTTGGAAATTGTATATCCTTCATCTATTGAAACGCTTACATTAAAAGTTACAGAGTTAAAACTTTTTGTATTTTTTTCAACAATTGATGCTTCAAGTTTAGTTACGCCTATTATCGTAACTGACTCTAGTGCTTTAATTGCCTCTGACTCTGTCATGTCTTCTGAAACAGCTTCCCTTAATCTTTTTTCTAATTCTTTCTCATTTATTGACTTTTTTTCATCAATCTCCCCATTGCCACAAGCAACCAACATGCATCCACTCATTGTTGTTAAACTTATAGCACTTAAAATTGCTAATAGTTTTTTCATATACGCCTTTCCAAAATCGCCTTAAATAAAGTGATTTTAACTTTATATTATCAACTTTTAAAAAAATGTACAAAACTTCATATTATTAGGGTTTTTCAAATATACACATAAACAATTACATTAAAAAAGAACACAAACTTGTGCTCTTCTTTAAAAATATTAAATTCTAATTTATTTTAAAGATATTTTCACTTCAACATTATTTCTTAAAGCTTTTGAATAAGGGCAAACCAAGTCTGCTTCGTGAATTAATTTTTTAGCAACTTCAATTTCAGCGCCTTCAATTTCAACAATAATTTCAACAGATAAATTAAAGTTAAGTTCTCCATTATGATGTAATGCAACCTTCGCAGTTACATTTGTTGGAAATATTGTTTTATTTTTAGACATTACAGCTTGTAAAGCTCCATTAAAACATGAGCTATAACCTGCTGCAAATAATTGTTCTGGATTTGTTGTCCCTTCAATATTTGAAGTTGGAGTCGAAACTTTTAAATGAAATTTTTGATCAGGGGAAATGACTTCTCCAGTTCTTCCTCCAATATTCTTCATCTCTGCTTCGTAAATTTTACTCATAAAATTCTCCTTTATTTCTTATAAGATAATTATATTCTTATTTAGTCTAATAGCAAAGACAAATAAATTTTAAAAATAGGTTATCTTGAATATTATCAAGCTAACCTATTACTTTTTTCTTTATATAATTATTCAAATTTATCTGGTGTTAGCAGTTTAGCACCGCTTTCATTAACCAAATATAATCTTTCAGTAATTATTTTACATTCTGTTGCGTTAATTATTGCTAGTCCTCTATGTAAGTGAACTCAATGAGTTTGATTATTTGCTTTAAAATTCATATTACCAATTTTTAAAGCAGTTACGAAAGGTGACATATTTCCTAATACTCCAATATCTCCATCAATTGTTTTTAAATTGATAATATCAACTTTTTTATTATCAATAAACTTTCCATTGGGAGTTGTAATTATTAAATTAATTGCCATTAAATTCACCTACTTTTTATTTTTAACTTTAGTTTCATTATATGCTTGAATAACATCTTCAGCTGTTCCTTTGTATAAGAACAAGATTTCAGGAATATCATCCATTTCACCATCTAAAATCATTTTAAATGACCTAACAGTATCAGATACTTTAACATATTGTCCAGGACGACCTGTGAATTTTTCTCCTACAAAGAATGATTGTGACAAGAAGTTTCTTATCTTACGAGCTCTTTGAACGATTAATTTATCTTCAGCACTTAATTCATCCATACCTAAAATTGCAATGATTGATTGTAAATCTTGATATTTTTGTAAAGTTCCTTGAACTCCTAAAGCTACATTATAATGTTCTTCTCCAATAATTTCTGGATCTAACATTCTTGATGAAGATGACAAAGGATCAACTGCAGGATAAATCCCTAAACTCGCAATTGAACGATCAAGAACAATTTTGGCATCTAAGTGCGTAAATGTAGTTGCAGGCGCAGGGTCAGTTAAATCGTCAGCAGGGACATAAACAGCTTGAACTGATGTAATTGAACCTTTATTTGTTGAAGTAATACGTTCTTGCAATGAACCCATCTCTGTTGATAAAGTTGGCTGGTATCCAACAGCTGATGGCATACGCCCAAGTAAGGCACTAACTTCACTACCTGCTTGAGTGAATCTGAAAATATTATCAATAAATAACAACACGTCCATGTTTTTTTCATCTCTAAAATGTTCAGCAATTGTTAAACCTGTTAAGGCAACACGCATACGTGCTCCTGGGGGTTCATTCATTTGTCCAAATACTAAACTTGTTTTGTCTAAAACTCCTGCTTCAATAAATTCATGATAAAGATCATTCCCTTCACGGGTTCTTTCACCAACTCCCGCAAAAACTGAAACCCCACTATGAGCTTTAGCAATATTATTAATTAATTCTTGAATTAAAACAGTTTTACCAACTCCGGCTCCACCAAATAATCCAATTTTTCCACCTTTTGCAAAAGGAATCATTAAATCAATAACTTTAATTCCTGTTTCCAAAATTTCAGCATTAGTTATTAATTCTTCATAAGCTGGTGCATCACGGTGTATAGGCATTCTTTTACCTGTAAATTCTGGTTTTTCATCAATTGCGTGACCAGTAACATTAAACATACGTCCTAAAACTTCATCACCAACTGGCGCAAGAATTGGAGCATGAGTATTTTTTACAGATAACCCTTTTGATAATCCTTCAGTAGGACCCATCGCAATTGTTCTAACAACTTCATCACCCATGTGTTGCTCAACTTCTAAAATTAATTCAACTCCATTGTTATCTACAACTAAAGCATCATAGATCATAGGAATATTTTCTTCGCTAAATTTAACATCAACAACTGGCCCTAATACTTGGAATACAAAACCATTTGCTGAATTAACAGTATTTTTACTTATTGTTTTTTTTGCTGCCATATTTTTCTCCTATCCCATTAAAGCATTAGCACCAGAAACAATCTCTGATATTTCTTGTGTAATTGATGCTTGTCTTTCACGATTATATTGAATACTTAAATTGTATTCTAATTCTTTACCATTATTAGTTGCATTTTCCATAGCTAATCTTCTACTTGCTTGCTCACTAACTTGTGATTCAACAATTGTTCCAAAGATAACAGTGCTTAAATACAAAGTAACGGCGTTATTTAATACTTCTTCAGCGCTAGGCTCAAAACTATAGTAGCTGCTTGAAGCATCTTGTTTTCCCTCTTTGATAATTGGAAAAACTCTTAATGTTGTTGGTTCAAATGTTACGTTATTAATAAACTTTGTGTAAACAATTTGAATTTCATCAAATTCTCCACTTGAATAATAACTTAATAATTCGTTACCTATTTGTTTAGCTTGTGCTGGTGAGAAATCAATATCCACACTAGTACATTCTTTTTTAATTTTTATTTTTTTACTATTAAACGCTGAAACTGCTTTAGTTCCTATTGCATAAATTTGATCTTCTTTTTTGAAATTGCTTAATACTAATTTATTAACATTGGTATTATAACCACCACATAATCCTAAGTTTGAGTTAACAACTACTCACAAAGTTTTTTTAATATCATTAGTAGAATTTTTTAAATAAATTGATTCACTTGAATGCTTAATTATTTCGTTAAAAATTGAGTAAACTTCAGATACATACTCTTGAGTTTCAGTAACTTTTTTACCAATACGGCGTAACTTTGCACTGGCAACTAATTGCATAGCATTTGTTATTTTACCTATATCTCTTGTATTAGAAATTTCTGTTTTTAAATTACTTAAATTTGCCATTACTTACCTAATTTTTTAAATTCTTTTTCTTCACCAAAAATTGATGGATTATAGTTTTTTAAAGTAGAAGTGAATTTTACAACTAATTTTTCAATTTCTTTTTGAGCAGCATTTTCTAATTCAGCATTTCACTCTTGCAAATTAGTTAAATCTGATTTAACTTTTTTAGCATCTTTTTCATTGTTGAAGTATGTAATAATTTCAGCTTTAAAATCTCTAATGTTTTCCAAAGGAATTCATTTAATTAAATGAGATTTAATTGCAAATAAAATTATTGCTTCATCAATTTGACTTAAAGGTGTATATTGACGTTGAACTAACATTTGAATAATTCTTGCTCCATGATCTAAAGTTGCCTTTGTTGACTCATCTAAATCTGAACCAAATTTCGCAAATGCTTCCAATTCATAGTATTGTGCCAATTCTAATTTTAAAGTCCCTGAAACTTGTTTAACAGCTTTAATTTGTGCTGCTGAACCAACCCTAGAAACAGATGGACCAATATTAATAGCTGGTCTAATACCTGCCATAAATAAATCACTTGATAAGAATATTTGCCCATCAGTAATAGAAATAACGTTTGTTGGAATATAAGCTGAAATATCACTTGCTTGAGTTTCAATAATTGGTAACGCAGTAATTGATCCACCACCAAACTTTTCATTAACTCTAGCTGCTCTTTCTAAAAGACGAGAGTGTAAGTAGAATACATCTCCTGGATAAGCTTCACGACCCGGTGGTCTTCTTAGAAGTAAAGACATTTCACGGTAAGCAACTGCATGTTTAGACAAGTCATCATAAACAATTAAAACGTCTTCCCCATTTTCCATTCATTCTTCTCCAATAGTAACACCAGTATATGGTGCTAAGTATTGTAAAGGCGCTGAGTCACTTGCTCCTGCATTAACAACAGTTGTGTATTCCATTGCACCAAATTTTTTAAGTTTTTCAACAACTTGTGCAATCGTTGAATCTTTTTGCCCTATTGATACATAAATACATTTAACATTTTTACCTTTTTGATTGATAATTGTATCAATTGCTACAGCAGTTTTACCAGTTTGACGATCACCAATAATTAATTCACGTTGACCTTTCCCAATTGGAATAGATGCATCTATTCCTAGAATTCCTGTTTCTAGAGGTTGACTAACTGATTTACGTGCCATAACTCCAGTTGCAATTTTTTCAACTGGTTTAGCTTTTTTAGTTTTGATTGGTCCATTGTTATCAATTGCTTGACCTAATGCGTTAACAACTCTACCGATCATTGCGTCACCAACAGGTGTTTGAACAACTTTACCAGTACGCTTAACAATGTCACCTTCTTTGATAAGTTTGTAATCTCCAAGAATAACAGCACCAACTGCTCCTTCTTCAAGACTTAAGACCATACCATAAACATCATTAGGGAAAATTAACAATTCACCCATTAAAGCTTTATCTAATCCATAAATTAAAGAAACACCATCCCCAATAGTTACAACACTACCTTGCTCTGCTTCGATAATATCTTTACCATAGTTTTTTATTTGTTTTTCAATTACTTCAGAGATTTCTTTAATATTTAATGCCATTATATTAAACCTCCTATTTTTCTTTTAAAACTTGATATTTTAATTCATCAAGTTTACTTTTTAATGAGCCATCATAAACTTTGTTATGAACAACTACTTGAATACCTGCAATTAATTTTGGGTCTATTTTATTTACTAACTTAACCTCTTTATTAATTTTTTTAGACATTTTAGTTTCTATTTCTTTTATTTGAGTAGCTGAAATTTCTTCAGTTGATCAAACAACTCCATAAGTCATATTGTCTAATTCAACAAGTTTTCCTCTTAGTTTTTTCAAAATGTCTCTAGCATTAACAAATGCTTGCATATGAACTAGTATTTTGAAAGCATTCATGATATCTTGATCAATATTGAATTGAGCAAAAGTATCATCAATTATTTTTATTCGTTTTTCTTCATCATGCGCTGATTTAAAAGTAAGAATATTAACAAAGTCGCTTCTATCTTTAAGAACTTCAATAAGCACATGAGCTTGTTCTAACATTTTTTTAACTTTGTTTTCTTTTACAGCAATTTTTGTTAAAGCATTCGCTCAATTATCTATAACATTATCTTTTAAAACCATAACTATTTACTTAGGTTTTCAATAAACTCATCAACAATTTGTTTGTTTTTAGTTTTATTGATTTCTTTTTGTAAAATTTGTTCAGCAGCATCAAATGCAACATTAACAATTGTTGTTTTAATTTCTGCTTCGACTTTTGTTCTTTCTTGAGCTATATCTTTTTCTGCTTGACTTTTAATGATATCAGCATATTTATGTGCTTCATTAATGATGTGAGTTTTTTGAATATCAGCATCAACTTTTGAAGTTTGAATAATTAATGAAGATTCTGATTTAGCGTCTTGCAATAATGCTTCAGCTTTTTTAACACCAATATTTGCTTCTGTTTGCTTTTGCACAGCTTCGCTTAATAATTCATTTATTTTGTTTCTTCTATCTCTAATTGTTTTTCTAAAAGGTTTATACATCAATTTAGATAAAACTACTATTAAAACTATTGTAGCTAAAACGTGTGCAATAAAGTTTGGCAGGTTAGGAAATAAAGATGTTATGATTTCTGGAACTCCAGCTGTTTGTGTGAAAAATAACATTTATAACACACCCTCTTTCTCTTTATATTCTTAAGCTACGAAAATTAATAAAATTGCTACAACTAATGCGTAAATAGCACCTGATTCAGCAATCCCTGCTGCAATAATCATTGTTGATGTGATTTTTGGTGCCATTTCTGGATTTCTTCCAATTGCCATACATGCACCTTGTCCAACTGCACCTTGTCCGATTCCAGCTCCAGCAACACCAACAATAGCAACTCCAGCCCCTAATAATTTAAGACCATCTCCTGTTGTAGTATCTGCTAATAAAGGTAGAACACTTGATAATACGCTAAAGTATCCTACTAAAAAATTTGCCATGTAATCTGTAAATAACATAATTTTAAAATCTCCTTTTAATTTTGTAATTCTATTCTTTTTAATTTTTGAGTTTTTCTTGAACTATTTTTTTCCTCATTTTTGTAAGTTAACTCTTGTTCTTCTCCCATACCTTGTGCTCAATATGAAAGTGATAGCATTGTAAATACAACTGCCTGAATAACAGCATCAAACATATCAAAATACATATGTAAGAATGGAGTAATAGCACTTGTAAATATGTTTAAACCTGATCATCAATACGTATATTGAAGAGTTCAGGCTTCAGTTCCATTAGCTAAATTACCTAATGGATCTTTTGCATTTCACATACCAAATGTTGGTCAGTGTTTTTGTCCATCTGCAAATTCTAAAGTACCGTGTGCCCATCCACTTTGAAAACCAATGAATAAAGCATAAACTAAACCTAGAATAATTGATCCCCCTAAAAGGTTACCAAATAGACGGAAAGACATAGACAGTAATGGAGTAAATTGTGTAAATATTTCCATTGGATTTATATATCTTTTAAGATATGCTCATTTTTGATATCTAAACGCAAAATAATAAATTAACACAAATGTTACAAAAGCCATTGATAAAGTAACAGTATATGAAGATGAAGGTGATTCAAAACCTAGTAATGAAACTAATGAACCAACTACAATGTATAAACATATGTATAAGAAATAAGGAGTTAGCTTGCGATATTTTTTTCCCATTATTGAAACAACTAAATTTTCAACAGATGAGATAAACATATCAACAAGAACTATTAAACCTGATAATTCTTTGTCTTCTTCTTGTCCTCTGACTTTAACGTTATAAGTAATACAAATAGCACAAATTAGAATTGTGGTTATGATAATTGCACTAAACTGTGTAGTGAACTCTCATAGACCTTCAGTCATATTGTCCAATTTGAACCCTCCTTAAAATTTTTAATAAACATTTATATTTTGTATTTTGTGATTTATAAAAGGTAATAGTAGAATTGGACTAAGACCAATTAAAACACCGCAATAATCAAAAATAACATTGTTATTAAAAAAAGCAATAAATAACGGAGTAGCATAGATACCTAATCTTAATAAAAAGAAAAAGTAAAATAAAAAGTGATTTTCATTTTCCAACAAAAGCTTAACAGCTTTTTTACTAATAAAAATACCAAATAAAAACGAGGTAATTCCTAAAACTCAACCTGTTAGTCAACTATAATTAATAATTTTTAACGCGAATAACAAAATCATTGTTACTCCCGTTAAAAATGCGATCATTATTACAATTGACAGTGGCTTAGTTTTAAACCAATTTTTATATATACTTTTTAATTCCATATAAGTAGTTCTCCTTGCCTACTACGTTCTTTAATATTCTACTCCTATAAAAATAAAATGTAAAAGAAAATGAAAAAGTAAAAAAACTCCATTTTAAGGAGTTAGTTTAAAATAAAATTTCTAATTTATTTTGTACCGAAGATTCTATCTCCAGCATCTCCTAGACCTGGAATAATGTATCCATTTTCATTTAACTTTTCATCTTTTGATGCTGCATATATTTCTACATCAGGGTGTTTTGTTAAAACATTAGTAATACCTGGTTCAACAGCCACTAAGCAAACAAACTTAATGTGTTTTACTCCTCATTCTTTTACAATATCAATTGCCTTTATTGCGCTTCCTCCAGTTGCTAACATTGGGTCTACAATAATCACATAACTTTCAGCAATGCTTTCAGTTTTCTTAGCGAAATATTGATGAATTTCTAATGTTTCTTCATCTCTATATAAACCAATGTGAGCTACTCTTGATGTTGGAATTAACTTTTGAATTCCATCTAGCATACCAATTCCCGCTCTTAATATAGGAACTAATACAATAGGCTTATCAATTGTATAACCTATTGTTTTTGTCATTGGTGTTTCAATTTCAATTGGTGTCAATTCTAAATCTCTAAATGTTTCATAAACCATTAATTGAGCTATCTCATTTAGATTTTCTCTAAAGTCTTTTGATGATGTTTCTATTCTACGCATTCTTGATAATTTATCAATTATCAAAGGATGTTTAATTTCTGTAAATGCCATATTCATATTCCCCCTAATTGTCCAAATTATTAATATTATAAAGTATTAATATGATAAATGCTCATAAATTGGGAATGCCTTGCATAAACTTTGTACTTCTTTTGCAAGACTAGTTAAATTATTTTCAGATTGATTTTTTAAAGCACTAGCTATTATTCTTGCAACCTCAATGAATTCTTTTTCTTTAAATCCACGCGTTGTCATAGCAGCTGTTCCAACTCTTATACCACTTGTTACAAAAGGTTTTTCTTGATCAAAAGGTATCATATTTTTATTTGAAACAATTCCTATGCTTTCTAAAATTTTTTCTGCATCTTTTCCTGATACATTTAATGTATTTTTAACATCTAAATTAATTAAATGATTGTCAGTTCCATTTGCTATTAATCTCATTCCGTTTTCTGACAATGCAGTAGCAAATGCTTTTGAGTTCTCAACTACTTGTTTTGCATATACTTTAAATTCTGGAGTGTCTGCTTCATATAAAGCTTGAACTTTACCAGCAATTTGATTTTCTAAAGGTCCACCTTGTGTTCCTGGGAAAACTGCTGAATCAATTTTTTTAGCAAACTCAGCTTTTGATAAAATCATCCCTCCACGTGCACCTCTTAAAGTTTTGTGAGTTGTTGTAGTCACAACATCTGCATATTCCATTGGATTTGGATGTACACCACCAGCTACTAGACCAGCAATATGTGCCATATCAACCATTAATAAAGCTCCAACTTCATCTGCTATCTCTTTAAATTTTTTAAAATCAATAATTCTTGAGTAAGCACTTGCTCCAGCAACAATTAATTTTGGCTTATGCTCTAAAACAATTTTTCTTACTTCTTCAAAATCAATCTCTTCTGTTTCCTTATTAACTCCATAGAATTTAAAATCATAATTATTTCCTGAAAAATTGATTGGATAACCATGTGTTAAATGCCCACCTGCATCTAAACTCATTGAAACAATCTTATCTCCATTTTGTAGTAAGGCTCTATAAACTGCTTCATTAGCTTGACTACCTGAATGAGGTTGAAGATTTGCATGACCTGCATTAAATATTTTTTTAGCTAATTCAATACCTTGTTTTTCAATTTCATCAACAAACTCACATCCACCATAATATCTTTTACCTGGATATCCTTCTGCATACTTATTAGTTAATATACTTCCTGATAATTGCAAAACAGCATCACTAACATAGTTTTCACTAGCTATTAATTCAATATGATTTTGTTGTCTTTCAAGTTCCTTATTTAAAAATTCTAAAATGCTTTTATTTATTGTATTCATCCAATGTACCTACTCTTTCCTGATGTCTTCCACCTTCAAATTTTGTATTTAAAAAAGTATCAACTAACAATATTGCTTTTTCACTTGCTATTAATCTTGCCCCTGTTGCTAAAATATTAGCATTATTATGTTGTCTTGTTAATTCTGCAGTTTGAACTTCATAAACAAGACCTGCTCTTGCTCCTTGAACTTTATTAGCAGCAATGCTAATACCAATTCCAGTACCACATAAAGCTATACCTTTACTATCTTTTTCTGCAACAACAGCTTCAGCCAAAGTAATTCCAATATTTGCATAATTACATGATTGACCATCATTATTCCCTAAATCAACCACTTCATATCCTTTGCTTATTAAATGATTTTTAATTGCATTTTTCATTTCAATTGCTGTGTGATCATTTGCTATAAATATTTTTCCCATAAAACCTCCACATATTTCTTTTTATAATTTTAACTTATTAAGTGAGATAATGATTATATAAGAAGGTGGAAATATGAATAATTACGAAATTAATAAAAATAAATTTTATATATTACTACAGCAAGGATATAAAATTATTGATGTTCGTGGAAAGCATGAAGATAAAATGACTGGCTTGAGTCACCCTGACGCAATAAATATACCTTATCCAGGAATAATTCAAAAAGCTGAGCAATTTTTTCCAGACAAAAATGAGAAATTGATAATTGTTTGCAATTATGGTTCAAGAAGTGGTTTAACTGCTAAAACTTATAGACAAAAAGGCTATGTTAATACTTTTGTTCTTTTAGGTGGCTTGTTTGGTTTAAATTAAAAAAATAAAAAAGCAGGTGTTAAACCTGCTTTGTTTTTTTTCTTAATGGGGCGCCGAACGGGAATTGAACCCGCGAATGTCAGAGCCACAACCTGATGTGTTAACCACTTCACCACCGGCGCCATAAAAGATAACGTTTTTATTATCTAAAAATTACCTTGATTTGTCAATTAAAATTCTACTTTTTAATAAATATTTGATAAACCTCATTTTTTGATTTATTAACTTTTGCTCCAATAATTTCACATGCTTGTTTTAATTTATATCCTTGTTTAATTTGTTCTTCAATTAACTTAACTATTTTCTCATTGGTTACAAATGTGTTTTCAACTATTTGTGAATCAATTACTATTACAAATTCGCCTTTTAAAATAAATTCTTCGCTTTGTACAAATTGATTTAATTCAGATATAGGGCCTTGCATAAATTGCTCATTTAGTTTTGTTAATTCTCTCCCAATTAGTACACTTTGTTCTGCATTAAGAATAGTACTTAATTTTTCTACTGTATCTTGTATTCTATGGACTGATTCATAAAAACTTATTATCGCTTTGCTATTTTTCCCTAACAAATCTTTTAGTTCATTCATTTTTGAATTTCCACTTTTATGTTCTAAAAAACCATAAAAGTAATTTTCTTTAGCTCGATAACCACTTGCAACTATTGCATGAATATATGCTGGACCTACATTTACACTAGTCACATTGCAATCAGTTGCTTGTAAAATTTTGTTTATAAATGTTGCACCTGGATCGCTAATAGCTGGACATCCAGCATCGCTTACTATAGCAATGTCTTGATTATCTTTTAAAAGTAAACTTAATTCTTTTACTCTATCAGTTTCATTGAACTTGTGCAATGATATTAGCTTTTTACTTATTTGATATTTCTGCAAAAAAGTTTGACTTGTTCTTGTGTCCTCACAACAAATGACATCTACTTTCTTTAATACTTCTAAAGCTCTAAAACTAATATCTTCTAAATTACCAATAGGTGTGCCTACCAAGTATACAGTTGGTTTATTATTTTTAAATGTCGATTGATTTCGCATATAACTCCTTTAAAACAAAATTACCCAAAAGGGTAATTTATTAATTAACTTCTTTAATTTGAATTGAGTAAGGATTGTTTATATCTTTTACTTCTACAGATTCTCCAACTTTTTTACCCATAATTGCTTTTGCAATTGGAGATTCATTAGAAATTAAACCTTTAAAAGGATCTGCCTCTACAGCTCCTACAATTTTAACTTCTCTTTCTGTTTTAGTATTTAACATGATGAATTTTACTTTTGATCCAACTTTAATTGCACCATCAGTAGCTGAAGAATTTTCAATTAATTTAGCCTTGCTAATCATTGTTTCAAGTTCTTTAATTCTTGCTTCAACTTCTGCTTGGCGATTACGTGCAGCATCATAGTCAGCATTTTCACTTAAGTCTCCTTGATTACGTGCTTCAACTAATTCTTCAATAACTTGTGGACGAACTACTTCTAATAAATGTTTTAATTCGTGCTTTAGTTCCTCAATTCCTTCTTGAGTTAAAATAATTTCTTTTGCCATGTTTTTCTCCTAATTTATTAACTTTTTAATTATATAATATTTGTTAAATAATTGTATCTATTTTCTATTCTTTAAATAGTTTTTAAGGTTATCAAGTGCATTTTTATTTTTCAATATTTTAAATAATGCTTCATCACTTGCTGCTTCAATTTCACTTATTGTATTATATTGTTTAAATAAATCTTGAATTCTTTTTTTTCCTAAACTTTCTACTTGTTCAAGCTCTGATTTTAAAAATGAGTTATTTTGCTTTTTTCTAAATCCTGATTTTGCATATTCATCAACTCTAATTTGAAGACTACTTAATCAATTAAATAATTTTGGGTATTTTTTAATTTCTACTTGTTGCTCATTAACATCTAACATCATTGAAGTTCTATGATATTCATCTTTCACTAACCCTATAATTTGAATCTGATTCAACGCTAAGGCTGAACATATCTCTTTTGCCGCATGAATTTGAATAATTCCACCATCCATAATAATTAAATCTGGAAGCATCCTTTTTTCCATTAAAGCTTTTTGAAATCTTCTATATAGCATTTCCTTCATTCGATCATAATCTGAAGTAAATTTACTTTCAATGTTATATTTTCTAAATTCATTTCTCACAGGTTTCCCATTTATATAAACAATACAACTGCCAACAATAAATTCATTTCCTATATTTGAGATATCAAACATTTCTATTCTATATGGTTCTTTGTTCAATTTAGCAAGTACTTGTAATTCACTTAATATTTCATTTTCATTTCCCACATTTGTTGTTGTTGAAATTTTTGATTTTCTAATAGTTTCTTTTGCATTTTCTAAAGCTATTTGATAAATTATTTTTTCATCTTCTTTAATCGGATGTGTAGTTATCTTTTTATACTTATCATTTAAATCAAATAATTCAATTTCTTTATCAACAATTATTTTATTTGGCAAAATATTTTTATCATATATTTGGTTCATGAATGAGTCAATTAAATCAGTAATGTCTTGTTCAAAATATAATTGAGTATGTTCATCTTTAAATAATAATTTACCTGCTCTATAAAATAAATTTACTATTGCAATTTTTTCATCCTCTATAAAATAACTTATTACGTCAACATCTGTTTGACTTTTGAATTCAACATTTTGCTTTGTAGTTGCAAAATCCAAACTAATAATTTGTTCTTTTATTCTTTGAGCTTCTTCAAATTGTAAATTTTCAGCAGCTTTTTTCATTTGAGTAGTCAAAATGTTTTTTACTTCATTTATATTACCCTTAAAAAAATTATCCACTCTTTTAATTTGTTCTTGATAATATTCTTTGTCCACTTCTTTAAAACATGCCCCACTGCATTGACCAATAAAATAATGCAAGCAAGGATTTTTTAAATCTCCTTTACATCTTCTAAGAGGAAAAAGTCTTTGTAGTGTAATTAAAGTTTCTCTTGCATTAGATCCTATTGGCAATGGACCAAAACTTCTTAATGCTTTCTTATCTAACTTTCTAACATATCTATAAGTTGGATTTTTTTCATTTGTAATAATTATGTATGGATATGCTTTGTCATCATTTAATAAAACGTTATATTTTGGTCTATATTTTTTAATTAAATTTTCTTCTAATAACAATGACTCTTTTTCATTGGAAACAACAAAGTATTCTAAATCGACTATCTCTCTAACCAATCTTGTTGTTTTAAGATTTTGGGCTCGGTCAAAATATGAAGAAACTCTTTTTTTAAGATTTTTAGCTTTACCCACATAAATTATATGTTTATCTTTATTTAAATATAAATAACAGCCTGGTTTATTTGGTAAATTACTTACTTTAGTTTTTAAATCCATATTTTCACCCTTTTCTATTATTTTAAAAAATAAAAACCCTAATTAAAAGGGTCTTTTACTTTTTAACTAAAACTTCTCTTGGTCTTGAACCATTTTTAGGTCCAACAATACCCTCATCTTCTAGTTGATTTAAAATATTTGTGGCTCTAGCATCAGCAATTCTAAATTTACCTTTTATAGATGAAGACGAAGCATCTTGTTTTTCAATTACAAATTCTTTTACCAATGAATATAATTCATCAGTTGTTCCTACAGATTTTAAATTTTCTTGATCAAATGCTTCAGCATACATTGCTTGTTGTTGAGCAATTGTGAAATCAACAATTTCTTCAATTTCCTCGTCACTTAAGTAAGCTCCTTGTGCTCTCATTAAGTCTCCACCACCTGGAGGCATAAATAACATATCACCGCGACCTAATAAGTTTTCAGCACCTATTGAATCTAAAATTGTTCTTGAGTCAATTCCTGTTGTTACAGCAAATGCAATTCTAGTTGGAATATTAGTTTTAATTGTTCCAGTAATAACATCTGTTGAAGGTCTTTGTGTAGCTACAATTAAATGAATACCTGCTGCACGAGCCATTTGAGTAATTCTCATAATTGATTCTTCTACTTGTTTTTTATCACCTGTCATCATTAAATCAGCAAGTTCATCAATAATAATAACCTGGAAAGGCATTTTTTTAGAACCTGAAACTTTTCTATTATATCCGTCAATGTTTCTAACACCAAGATCCATAAATAGTTCATAACGTCTTTCCATTTCAGCAACTACCATTTTTAGAGCATTAGCTGCTTGTTTCATATCTGAAATAACGGGTGCTAACATGTGAGGAATTCTTGAATAAACTGAAAGCTCAACTTTTTTAGGGTCAATCATTAAGAATTTAACTTCATTTGGTTTAGCTCTTAACAAAATTGAACAAATCAATGCATTAATCATAACTGACTTACCTGATCCAGTTGAACCAGCAACAAGTAAATGTGGCATTTTATTTAATTGAGCAGTTAAAGGCTCACCTAAAACATTTTTACCCAATACAAATAACAATTTTTCATTATCTTGTTCTTTTGGGATTGATTCAATAATTTCACGCATTGAAACCATTTCTGAACTTGCATTAGCCAATTCAATTCCAATTAAATTTTTACCTGGGATTGGCGCTTCTAAACGCATGTTTTGAGTAGCTAAAGCAAGTTTTAAATCATTTTCCAAATTAGTTATGCTATTTACCTTAACCCCTGGTTCAGCTTGAATTTCAAATTTCATAACACTTGGCCCAATTATTGAATTTATTACTTTTGCTTTAACTCCAAATTGGCTAAAAGTTTCGTCAATAGCTAAAGCCTTTAAGGCTGCATTTTCTTTATTAGCTCTTTCTTTGTTGTAGTCTTTTTCCATAACAGCTAAAACATCTACTGGTGGCAATTTATAATTTTTATTAATAGTTATTTCAGTTTCTTCAACAATAGGTTCGGGTTGTAAATAAACTTGTTGTTCTTGAATAATAGGTTCAACAATAGGTGTAGCTATTTTTTCAGTAATTTGTTCTTCCTGAATGATTACTTCTTCTTTTGGTAAATCATATTTTTGCTCATATTTGCTTAAAGCATCCAATGCTTGTAGTGTTTCACTTTTTGCTTTTTCAGGTTGTGAATCATATATAGCATCAAAGAAAGTATCATCTCCTTCAATTAATGTTATTGATTGTTGTTCAACAATAACATTAGGCTCTTGTTTAACTAATTCACTATTTTGTGTTATTGGTCTTAAATTCGGATTTTTAACAACAGTTTGAACTTGATTGCTGTTATCTGTTATTCTTCTTGAAACAAATTTTGGACGGTGAGGGTCAAGTGGCTCTTCTTCTCTAAAACTTCTGCTTGCTTGAATCCTAGAATCTTGTTTAGCTTCACTTTGTATAAAAGGTTCAATTACTTCTTCTGGTAAGGAACATTCTATTTTATTTTCTTGTTGAATTTGGTCTAATAATTCTTTATCTTCTTTTTTAACGTATGAAGGTAATTGAATTGTTAAATCTGAAGTTTGAATTTCTTGTTCCTCATCAAAATCTTCATTTCCAAATACATTAATTGAATCTCATCCGTTTTTTTCAGCTTTTGAATCCACTGATGCTTCTTGAATAATTTGCTTTGCTGTTTTTGGATTTGGATTTCTTTTTGATTTTAAAGTCAAAATTCTTAAAGCTTTACCTTTTCTTTTTGTTTTAGGTTTAAACAAGAATAAAGGGTCACCTGTAAATATTCACATGCCATTTATAAACATTAGGAAAACAAGTAGTATATACGAACCAACAATTGATAGATAAGAAGTTGAGGCAACTAATAAAGTTCCTGTTAATCCTCCACCACTATATAAATTAAAATATCCATCAGCTCCAGTTTTTAAGAAATAGTCTATTACTTGTGTGTAATACTCGCCAGAAAAAATAGAATGGTTATATCATTCAGAAGCATATGTACTAAACATTTGGCCAAAGAAATCACTTTGTCATAATTTATTTAATTTCTCATTTTCTGATGCTATTATTTGTGTAAATAAAATTAAAGATATTAATCAACAAGATAAAATGAATGTTGAAATAACCATTAATAAAAATCTTTTTTTAAATTTAAATCTAATCCCTGAAAATATACATAAATCAACAATAAAAAGAATAATATAAATGAAGTATTTAAATCAACCAAATAAGAAATTGAAAATAACATCATCAAAAAATTGTCCAATAACAGTTATTCTACCTAATGAAAATACGGAGATGAACAAAATAACCAAACCCGTAACCATTCAAGAAATTGAATCACTTCTTCTTTTTTGTTTAGTTGTAACAAAAGCTGCTGTTTTTTCTTCATTTCATTCGTAATTAGCTAAAAACTTTTCTTCTTTTTTATTTTCCATTATTTCACCCTTTGCAATATTATAATTATACCAATTTTATTAAATATAAAAAATGTAATAGCAAATACTATTACACTTATAGTCGTTTATTTTTTAACTACACTATTAGAAGTCAGATCATATGTATATAGTCTTGTATACTCAACTTTTTGGCCTACAGCGTCAACACCAAGGTTAAATTGCTTTTCTGCCGCTAAGTATTCTTCTTTAGTTCATAATGATTCAATCATTTTAACACCAAATAATCTATTATTTGAACTACCTGCAATATAATTTGATCTTGTGAAAGGATCAATATATGAAAGCATAATAGTTTTAATTGGAGTTTTATTATATAGTGGAGTTGTTAATCCATAGTTATATAAAGCATTTGATTCAGCTTGACCAAGTAGATTTAATCTTTTTGTTAAATCTCCTTCAAGTCTTGCTTGCTCAGCAATAACACCATATTTAAAAGTTGCAGTAGCTAATTCATCATAAGCTGTTTTATAAGATGAAAATGCTGAATTCATTTCTGCTCCACTTTCGCTAACTTTTGAAATAACTGAAGACATTTTTGTATAAACATCATATGCTCCACCAAAAGTTAAAGTTTGTAAGAAGTTATATGGATCAGTATAGTCAGGTCCTCAACCACTTACATAAATATCAAATTCGCCAGCTCTTGATTTAGCTTTATAATCTTCAATATCATTTGTATCAACAGCTTTAAGTCTTATTGGACTTTGTGTTCCATTAATTTGACCATTATTAACTGAAATATTAAATTGATCAATTATATATCTAACTCTAGGATTTAAAGTCATTCTTGAATCCCCATTTAATAATCATTCAATTTCAATTTGTTCGCCTGTATTAATTATTTTTTTACTTTCAAGATCTTTTCTAACTGCTTTACCTAAAATTTCACCTTTTTTATACTCATGTTGTTTATCAATGTTTTTTTGTGCTGAAGCATCATTTGGATATTTGTTAATATCTTTAATTGTGGCTAATGCTTCATTTGCAAATTCTTTTAATAAATCTTCATAACCTGTTTTAAGATTTCCGTTTAGATCAGTAAAGATACTAATAGCCATTAAATCATTTTGATAAAATGCATCATTACCATCAGTTAATGATCCAAAGTGTTCTTCATAAAATTCTTTCATTAAATCTTCATCTGATTTATCATCCAATGCATTAACCAAAACATCAAATCTTGTTTGACTATTTTCAACAGAATTTGTACTGTTTGTATCTTCTAAAAGAGGATTTTCAATACCATACATTTTATTGTATTCTCCACCTATGTTTTGAATTGTATAGTCTTTTGTACTAACTCCATTTATTTCTGCAGCTGCTTCAACATTTGATTCTGTATCTTCATTAACTGCAAGTCTTGGAAGAGTAAAAGTGTTTCTTAATAATGTTGAATTTCTAGTTTTAACATTATTATTCCCGTCTCATGCAAGTGACTCTTTTGTGTTAGAATCATTATCTAATTTCCCTGCTACATAAGCTGGGTACTGAGTTCTTTGCATAAAATAATTTAAGTAAAATCTTACTGATTTCTGAGCAAGTGCTAATGATGATTTTCTTATTTCTGTATTACTATTTAATCTTCCATAGTTATAGAATGTTGTAAAAGTATATTGACTAGGAATTGTTGATGTTGCATGTGTTCCTGTAAAAGCAAATGATTGCTCATCAGAATTGTAGTCATCACCTACATATTTTTTTCAACCCATGTCATCATTTGGTGAAATGGCAACTTCTGTTGCATCTCCACCTTCAAATCATAATCTATTTGAATCAACAGAACTACCTCTTATTAAAGTGTATGTTGCTTTTTCAATGTATGTTCTATCTGCTTGGAAATAGTTAGGGTTTTTAACTAATACTGTGTTTGATGTTGGTTGATGAGATTGCACATAGTAAGCTCCACTATATCACATTTCACTTGCATTTGGTTCATATTTTTTAGAAAAATTATATCAACCTCTACCCTCATGTTCAACTGCAAAAAATGGAAGTGGTTTCATTGAGCCATAACCAACTGCAGATTGGAAAAATGATGTTGATGGAGAATCTAAAGTATATCTAATATTATATTCGTGACTACCAATAGTTTTTGAAGTTTCAGAAACCGACATCATCCCACCATTTTCAGCACTATCAATAACAAGGTTATTAAATTTATCATTTGCATAGTACTTTTGCATTTCAATAATAGCTTCTTCAAAAGCTGGAATGGGTTTATATTTAGTTGCTCCAGATGCATCTTTTATTTCATGGTCTCTAAGATTAACATCAAAAATTGATTTTAATTTTTGAGCTTCTGAAGAATTTTCTTCTTTTCCAGATCAAAGGTTAACTAACATTACTAGAATATCAAAATATTTAGTTGAAACAGCCTCTTTTCCAATATTAGAAGTTCCACCTTCACTTGTTGTTCTTCCAAAGTATTTAGAATCATGGTTAGCTTGATCATAAGTAGAAATATCAGTTAAAAAATTGCTTAAATCATTTCCATATTTAAATAAACTATTTGTTGGTTCTGCTCCATCAGCAGATGAATTTGGGTTAAAAGTAAATCTAAATGCATTATAAAAGTCCATTGCTTTTACATCTTCTGTTCCAAGTATTTTACCGTTTCTTACTTTTGTTCACTTAGGTATTCCTGTTGTTCCTTGCGGTTTATCTCTTAAATGAAAGTAGTAGTTTTTACCTTCTTCATCATGTCCTCATCAGTCAGCCATTTGGCCTTCAAAAGTTGTTGAATTTGAAGAAGGTGTTATTAGTCCATCATATAAATTTTCAAGAACTAATGAATCAGAAGATTGGTTACTTGAACCTGGAGATCATGTATTAATTGCTGATTGTAAAAAACCTTTATACTCTTTTGTATTAACTTTTCTAGCCATTAATTTTTCTTTAGATATTCCACATGAAACTAAAGTTGAACTTGCAGTTCCAATTAAAGTTGTTGCGGCAATTATACTAAGTAGTTTTCTCATAATTAAGCCCCCTTCTGTGTAACTTTTTTATTTTTTTTCTTTTGATTTTTAATTTCTAATGCTTCTCTTTCATTTGCCAAAATGAAGTGACCTTTTTCAATTTCTCTTCATTTAGGAGAATCTGTAATATAGTCAAAATGCTCTGCTTCAGGATCATATTTAATGCTTTTTTTCTTTTTCTCTAATTCTGGGTCTGGTAAAGGCACAGCTGATAATAGAGATTTTGTATAGGGATGCAATGGATTATTAAATAATTCATCAGCATCAGCTAATTCAACTATATCTCCTCTATAAATAACTGCAATTCTATTAGCAATAAATCTAACAACACTTAAATCATGGGCAATAAAAATATATGTTAAGTCAAATTCTAATTGAAATTTAGATAGTAAGTTAATAACTTGCGCTCTAATTGAAACATCAAGTGCTGAAATTGGTTCATCACACACAACAAATGAAGGTTTCATAATTAGTGCTCTAGCAATACCAATACGCTGACGTTGACCACCAGAAAATTCATGAGGATAACGTGATAAGTGTTCCGGTAGCATTCCAACAGTTGTCAATAACTGTAAAATTAAAAATTGTTTTACTTTATTATATTTAATATTTTCTAAAGTAATCATTCCAATTTTGTCTGGATTATTTAATTCAAATCATTCAATGTATGTTTGGGCCGCAAATTCATTTTTGTATAATTCAGGAAAATTATCTAAGCCTTCTGCAATAATTTCTTCAACTGGCATTCTGTCATTCAACGATGAAGCTGGATCTTGAAAAATCATTTGCATTTGTTTTTTTAATTCATGTTTTTCTGAACTTGTTGGTAATTTGTATTTAGGAGAACTTTCTAAAGTTTTTTGAATGTTTTCCATTGTCATTAATTCTTTTATTTGTTCTAATTCAATTAATTTTTGCTCATCAGTTGTTTTAGAAAATTTTTCATTAATTCATTTAGACCATTCTTTTTTACTTGAGCCTTTTGAAACTAAAGCTGAACTTAATTTTTGAGCTTGTTTTAACTCAGAAATCATTGGTGAAACTAATTTGTGTTCAGAAATTAAAGCTTCTAATAATTTTCCTAAGTCAAAGAAGAATCTTTTAACTGATTTATATTTGCCTTTTCTAACATCATTTCTAACTTTTTCAATTTCTTGAATTGTTAAATACATTTTAGATTCAGATTTTCTAATTTTTAAAGTTAATTTATTAGTTCTTGTATGTAATTCAGTTACTTTTTTTAGTAAATCAACATTTATAATTTCATCTTTTTTTAACATTTTTAATAATGCTAGTGATTTATCTTGAAGCTTATAAAGTTTTAAAATTCTTTTAATAATTTCTTTAACAGCATCTTCAACTAACTTAAGTTTTGGGTCTTTTGACTTTGAAACTAATTTATGATCTTTTAAATCTAAACCTTCTTCGATTTTTCTAATTTTATTATCAGAATATTCTACTGTTTCTTTTGATTTTAAATCATAGTATTTACCTTCAATATATTTAAAATAAACACGTTTGTAATCTTCTGCATAAATTTCTAAAGCTTTAGTAATAGCTGTTTGATTAAGTTTCATAACTTTAACATGGTGTTCCATTTTTTCATTCATTTTAATTAGGTTAGGTGTTTTACCAAAAGCTAAAGTATCTTGATAGTAAATTGTTCCATCATTAATTGGTTCAATTCCCATTAATGCTTTACCAATTGTTGACTTACCTGAACCAGATTCACCAACTAATCCAAAAGTTTCTCCTTTATAAATATCAAAAGATACTTCTTTAACAGCTGAAACTTTGTTTTTACCATGACCATACTCAATTAATAGATCACGTACTTTTAAAAGTGATTGTTTAGCCATACTATTCACCTACCTTCGCTTCGCTTACTGCTTCTTTTAAATTATCTAACATTTTAGGTTTTTGAACTTTAGGTGCTCTTGGGTCTAACAATCATGTTCTGGCTCCATGAGTTTTACTAATTTCAAACATCGGTGGGTTATACTCGAAATCAATTGCTAAAGCATATTTATTTCTTGGTGCAAATGCATCACCTTTAATTTTATTAAATAAACTTGGTGGTGTTCCAGTAATAGCAAATAACTCTTCACCTTTTGTACCTAATTGAGGTAATGATGATAATAATGCTCATGTATATGGATGTCTTGAATCAAAGAAAATATCTTTAACTGTTCCATATTCAATAATTTGTCCAGCATATAATACTGCAACACGATCTGCGACGTTAGCAACTACACCTAAATCGTGAGTAATAAAGATTACAGTTAAATTAAACTCTTTTTTAAGTTCTTTAATTAATTCTAAAATTTGAGCTTGAATTGTAACATCAAGTGCAGTTGTAGGTTCATCACAAATAAGAACCTTTGGTTTACATGCTAGTGCAATAGCAATAACAATACGTTGTCTCATTCCTCCAGAATATTTTCCTGGAATATCATGATAACGCTTTTCAGCATTTGGAATCCCCACTTTATTCATTAATTCAATTGCTTGTTCTTTTGCAGCATGTCTAGAAACTTTATTGTGTAATCTAATTGCTTCTGAAATTTGAAATCCTACGCTTAATAAAGGGTTTAATGAAGTCATCGGATCTTGGAAAATTGTTGCAATTGTTCCCCCTCTAACTTGCTTTAACTTTTTAATAGCTTCTTTTTTATTTAATCAACTTAGTCTGGTTTGAAATTTTCAAGCAACTAATAAAGCATTAACTTCATGTTCTTCAACTTTTTCAGCATTTTTTAATTTATCTAAAACATGTTTTAAATTTAATTCAAAGTCTGTTAAAAATTCTTGTTCTGATAAAATTCTTAATGCTGCTAAAATGTTTCTACCTTTAATTAAAGATAAATCTATTTTTTTTGAAGTTATTTCTTTCATTATTGGTGTTAAACGTAAAACTGTTCTTTTTCTTAATCTTGAAAATGTTGATAATTCAAAATATGCATCATGAATAATTTCACTTTCTTCTTTAATTTTTAACAGTGTTTCATCAGTATCAACACCTTTTACTCCTAAACGAGCGTTTAAAGCTTCCAAGCGAATTTTTGCATTTTTTATTGTTTTGTAATTGCTTTTTTTAATTTTTCTTCTTACATCATTTGTTAATGAACCTTTGTGATAATTAACTAAATTAACATCTTCTCTAATAGCTGTTTCGGAGTTATTTTTTGATTCTTCAGTTGGATAATACATAATTGTTCCATTTGAAATATAACCATTACTTTCTAGCATATTAGTCAATGTTTTAGTTAAAACTGATTTACCTGATCCAGATTCTCCAACAATAGCAATTGTTTCTCCATCATAAATATCAAAAGAAACGTTTCTAATAGCTGTTAACATTCTTCCACGAACGTTGAATTTAACAACAACGTCTTGAAGAGAAATAATTTTTTCTTTATTTATTGCCATAAAGTCGTTCTCCTATCTATGATTTTTTGGATCTAATGAGTCAGCAAATACTCTTGCAGCTAAGAAGAATACAACTGAAACTGTCATAATAACTCCCATTGGAGCAATTAACAAGTTTGGATAAATTTGTCATTTAGTTTCGTTCATAACTTGATTTAAAATTTGACCTAATGAAGTTTGTCCTTCTGGTATAAAATCAAATGCTAAATATGCAAGTGATGCTTCAATTGAAATTGCAGTTGGAATTGCAAATGCAGCAGTTTGAACAATCACGGGTAAAATCTTTGGCATAATGTTTTTGTTTATAATTCTGTATGAACTTGAACCTAAACTTACTGAGGCAGTATTATAGTCAGTATTTTTTACTAACATAACTTGAACCCTAACCATTTGAGCAATACCTACTCATGCTTGAAGAGAAATAGCAAAAACAATTACTCAATAACCTTTACTATTAAACAAGAAAACCATTAATAATAACAGAATAAATTGAGGAACAATTGTAATAATACTTGCTACTTGAATAAAAATTAAATCTGATTTTCTAAAGTAACCCCAAATTGAACCTAAAACAACTCCAACAACAACTTGAATAAATGCAATTAAGAAAGCAAACATTAAGGTTGTTCTTGTTCCAGCTCAAACTCTTGAAAACAGATCTTCACCATTCATACCAATTCCAAAAATATGTTCTCATGATGGCAGTTGAGGATCAACTAATGTACTTGATGTGTTTTTATAATTTGTAACTTCAGGAACAATAAAAGCTAAAAGTAAAATTGCAACCAATATAAACAATGAAATCATAAAAGTTGGAGAAGTTACTAATAGTTTGAATACTGATTTTCAATAACTATATGGTTTTGAACTAAGTCTTTCACTTTCACTTGTTTGTTCTTGAACAATTTCAAACATTGCCTGATCAATTTCATCAAAATTTATTTTATTTTCTTTTTCAAATTTTTCTTTATCGATATTTGTCATATTTTATTATTCCTTTCTATCTTCCACTCAATTTTACTCTTGGGTCCATTAAAACCATGAATAAATCTGAAACTAATGATGCAGCAATTTTAACTAATGATGCAAATGTAATAAATGCTAAAATAACGAATGAATCTCTATTATTAACTCCTGCAATAATCAATTGTGACATACCTGGTATGTTTCATTGTTTTTCAGTTAAAATTGAGGCACCAAATAATGTAATTGCTAAATCTAGAGGCAGTTCACGTAAAATTCTTACACCTGCATTTCTAAAAATATGAATGTAGAAAACTTTTGTTTCACCTAAACCTTTTGCATATGCAAATTTTGTATAATCAGCAGTCATTTCATCAACAACATAACGTCTAGTCATGATTATAGTTGTTGGCGCCATTAATAAAATTAAAGCAACAACTGGTCAAAATCTTGTTCAAAATGATCCTGATGTAAAAATTGCTGAATGACCAAATACTAAAATTGAAGTTAAATAAACAGCAATAACAATAACAAGTGATGGAACTGCTAATAAGAAAGTTGAAGTTCCATTAATTGCAGCATCAGTTGTTTTACCTTTTCTTTTTGCTGCTTCAATTCCTAGTGGTATACCAATTAAGTAAGAGAAAATAACAGCAATACTTCCAATTGCAAATGAATATGGAATAGCAGAAGCAAACAATGTTGTTACTTCTGTTGAACCTGGCATTCCTAAAGCACTAGCTTTAACAACTCCAAGATTAACTCAGACAGTTTTATATGAAGCTATAATTGTAATTTGTGACATTAAATCTGCTCCGTAAATTGAAACCATTCCTTCATAAGTTAATCCATTCTCAATGGCTGAATTAATTCAACCTGCTTCAATAGAAGGAAGAGTTTCTGGGAATAAAACTTTTTGATCTACTAATACTTTTTTAGGAATAAAAGGTATTATATTTTTAAAATATCTTAACAATCTTTCAATTGCTGAACCATTTACACCAAAAAGTTCAAGTCTTGTTTGTAAGTAAGCATCATATTTAGGCCCTGATGTACCAATACCCATTTTCCCTAGTTCACTTACATCTGGTAAATATGACGAATCATCAGTTACAAAGTTAACTAAAAAGAAAACTATAGCAATACTTATGATTAAAGTTAATAAACCATAAAATATTCTTTTAAAAGAATATCCAATTAATGGATGTCTTCTGAAATATTTCGAAGTCTCTTCTTTTAGTTCTTCAAACTTATAAGAAGCTGTTCTTAAAAATGTTGGTTGTGCATAAATTAACTCTTCATTTAGGTCTAAATCTAGTAAATCTAAATTAAAGTTTTTTAAAGTGCTGTTGTTTTTTGTCTTATTCACGGTAATAACCTCCTTATATATAATATTTTTAATATGATAAACTAAAAGAGTATAGATGTCAATTGAAAGGAGAAATTATGGCTAAAAATGAATTAAAAAACCTTAAAAAATTAAGAAAAGAAGGTTTAGACAAGCATTATGAAAATGTAAATAAAGAATTAAATAGTGATATATATGCAGCGGAAAACTACACAAAGTTAAAAAATTGAAGAGAAAACAAAAAATTGTCTTGATATAGTTGAATAGCAATCATAGGTGTTACTTTACTTGGAATTGGGTTAAGTTTTGGTTTAGGTTATGCATTAAAAGATAGTGCAAGCGCAACAGGGCAAATTGAATCAGACTTTATGAAAGCAACTGCATTTGTAGCAACTGGTTATTTATTTTTATTAATATTAATCATATTTATAATTAACTATATTAGAAATAAAAAAGCTATTAATCACTTCAATGACAAGAGATTAAGATATCAAAAAACTTATTCAAAAGAAGAAGCAATTATATTAAAATGAAGAAATACAATAACTTTAAGTTTAATGCTAATTATTATTTTTACAATTGTTATGTATTGTATATAAAGTAAAAAACGGATTAATTAATTTGATCCGTTTTTATTATTGTTATTATTAGTTTTTGAATTATTGTTTCTATAGATATTCTTATTGTTTCTTGGTTTAAAGACATAGTCTTTACCATCATATTCATTTACAATAACAAGCACAATTGGTTGTTTGCCTGATTCTTGCTTAATTAAATTTTTGACTTTATTTGCAATATCTTTTTTAACTTCATTAACATCATATTTATTTGGAGATTCTTTAAATAAGCTTTGACCTTGTTGTAATAATGATTCTATTTCTTTTTGAATAATTTTGAAAATAGGATTTTCTTCTTTTATATAAAGAACTCCACGCATTTGTGTATCTATCATTGAAATTAATTCTTTATTTCTAGAATCAATAGTTGCTCCAATTATCATAACACCATCAGTTGCTAATAATTTTCTTTCATTCAATACTATTGCACCCACATCGCCAACTCCAGCTTGATCAACATAAGAATTACCTATTTCAATTTTCTTATCTGTAATTGAAATACTTGATTTTGAGATATTTACAACTTGTCCGTTATCAACAATAATTATATTTCTTTCATTAACACCAGCTTCAATTGCTGCCTTTTCAGCTTTTAGAGAATCTTTAAATAAAGACTTTACAGGAATAAAATATTTTGGGTTTAACATACTTGTGAAAACTTTAATGTCTTCATATGAAGCGTGCATTGTTCAAATGTTTCTATCACTTAAAGCTATTAATCTAGCATCAGTTCTAGCTAGTTCATCTAAAATTTGGGCATGTCTTTTTTCAACCCCAGGAGCTGGAGGTGTTGCTAAAATAATTAAATCTTTTTCACTAAATTCAACTACTTCATCATTTCCTGTGGCAATTTTAGCTAGTTTAGAATATAAAACATCACCGGTGCCTGAAATTATTAATAATCCGTTTTCTGATTTCATATACTCATCAACAGTTATTATATCTTCTGGAGCTATTTGTAAGTTCTCATTAATTAAATTAGATTTTAAGATTTCTGTCATTGTTCTTCCATAAACTGCTATTTTACGATTATTTTCCTTTGCCGCCATGCAAATTTCACCTAATTTAAAAATATCTTCTTCAAAAATTCCAATTGCTATTTTAGTTTTCTTTTCCTTAAATGAAGTAGAAATAAAACTTTCAATTTTATGATTTGGTACAGTAAATCCATTTCTTGAAGCATATTCACTGTCGGCTATTAAAGCTAAGACACCTTTTCTACCAATTTCATTGATGTGGTTAAAGTCTGTTGAAAAATATGATTGCTCTTTTCCATCAATGATGTAATCACCAGCATAAACAATAGTCCCTTCTTCAGTATGGAAAGCATAACCATATGACTGAGGTGATGCTGAAGTTGTTCTAAATACTTCAACTTTAACTTTTCCAAAATCAATAATTTGTTTATCTTTAACAACTTTAAAATTTTGATCTTTTGTGTTTTTAATGCGCATTCTTGAAATTTTAATTTTTCCTACAAGTTGAGTAATTTCATTACAATAAACTGGTACGTCCATTGTTTTTAAAATGAAAGGAACAGCGCCCATATTGTAACTTGCTGAGTTTGTTAAAAAGATTCCTTTAATTTTATTTTTATTATTTTTTAAATAATCTAGTTTTGGTGTAACAATATCTACACCTAAAATTCCTTTATCAGGATATTTAACACCGGCATCTAAAATGAATAGGTTATCGTCTATGTCTAAAACAAAAAGATTTTTACCTCTTTCATCTTGTCCACCAAGTGCCATAAATTTAATTTTTGACATTTAGTTTTCTCCTTATTATTTTTTAAATTAATATAATATTCACTAATCGCGATTAACGTTAGATTAGATCAGTTTTGCTTTTAAATATTTTAACATAATAAAAAATGACTAACGTCATTTAATTTAAATATTAATATTCCTTAACTGGTTCAACATCACTAAAAGCAATTTCAAGATTTGTATATCTACCAAACATTTCAATAAGTACAACAGCAACACCTTTTTCAAAGTCCATTGAACTTACTTCTCCTTCTTCACCAGCATTAATTCCTTCTTTAACTCTAACAAAATCACCAACTACAAATGGAGCTGTAAATAATGGCTTTTTAACTACTGCCTCATTTTCAGGTTTAATTTGTTCTTTTATAACCTCTGTTTTTGGAACTAACATTTCAATAACTTCATCAACTGTTAGTGGAAATGGTTTTGCCCCACGTCCTGATGAACCAATAAATCCTGTCACTCCTGGAGTGTTACGAACAACAAATCATGATTCTTCTGACATTACCATATTTATAAACAAGTAACCTGGAAATAAGTTTTTTTCCTTTTCTTTACCTGTTTTTGATAAAACTAATCCTTTTGAAATTTTAATATCAAAAACTTGGTCTTCCATTTTTTCTGCTTTAATTTTGTTTTTTAAGTCATTTAAAACTTTTTCCTCATGTCCTGTTTGTGAATTAACAACAAATCATTGACCTTTTGATGATAAAATGTCAGCTTCTAATTTTAATATTTCTTCTTTGTTCATATTTTCTCCTCTTAGTATGCTTGAATTAATTTAAACAGTGCTTCTATTCCTAATCCTATACAAAAGAATAACACTGCAAAAAATATCATAAACAGCAAAACAATTATATATTTCTTTTTCAAGTTATCTCAACCTGATCATTTAATTTTGCTTATTTCCTTAACAATTTTAATTGGTAATTCTTTAATTGTTAATTTTATATTTTTCTTTTCTTTTTGTTTTTTAACTTTGATTGATTTTTTTGTTTCTTTTGAAATTTTAATTTTTTGCTTTTTGCTTTTGCTTGACTCTTCTAAATTAATTTCAGAGTCAGTAATTTTAACTTCGTTTTCTAATAAAAGTTCATTATTTTTTTTCTTTGCCATTATCTTGTTTCCTTATGTAGAGTGTGTTTATTACACATTGAGCAAAATTTTTTAATTTCCAAACGTTCTTTTTGAGTTAAGCTGCTTTTGTTTATTGAATAGTTTCTACTTAAACAATCTTCACAAACTAAAATTATTTTTTTTGTAGATTTTGATTTTTGCATATTAACCCTCCAATCAAGTTTTATCTAATTAAAAAGGAGGGCTACCTCCTAATAACTATGTTAATTATACATTTATTATTTTAGTTTTCCAATATAATTGGCAACATGATAAAGAATTAAAGATGTGGCAACACTAGCATTGTATGAATCAATTGTATTTGAAGAAGGTATAAAAACATTCATATCGCTATTTTTCATAACCAATTCGCTCACACCTTTATGTTCATTTCCAATAATTATTGCTGTCTTATTTGCAAAATCAACTTTTCGCATATCAATTGAATCAGAATTTAAATGTGTTGAATAAATTCAAAAACCATTTTTTTGTAAATCTTTAATTGCGTTACTTATATTTGTAACTTTGCTTATTTTCATATCATAAACAGTGCCAGCTGAAGTTTTAACAACAGTTGAATTTACTAAAACTTGTTTGTGATCTAATATAAGAATGCTATCTACCCCTAAAAGACTAGCACTCCTTATAATTGCACCAAAATTATAGGGATCTTGAATTTGATCTAAAATTAAAACTAATCCACTTTCCAAATCCTTTAATTCATTAAGTGATTCACCAAAAGGTTTATAATTGAATTCTTTAACTTCTGCAACAACACCTTGATGATTAGCTTCGATACCAATTAAACTTTGAATCTCTTTGTTATCAGTATGAATTATTTTAAAAAAATGTTGATCTATATCAATTTTAAAGTCACTTGAAATTCAAACTCTTTTAACTAAATTTGGATGCTTTTTAATGAATTCATTAACAGCATGCCTGCCATAAATTAAATCTAAATTTTCCATTTTATAAAACCTCCATTTTAATTAATTCATTTCTTAATAAATCTGCATTTTCAAAATCTTTTTGAGTTACTTTTTCTTTTCAATCTTTGTATAATTTCTCTTCTTCTTGTGTAACTACTGTTTTAATACTGCATGAAATTCCTAACGTACTTAAGATATAGTTAAGAGAGTTAATTTTCAAACTTAACAATGAAAAGTCTTTTGACAAAATAATTTTATTAATATCTTTCAAAATTTCTTCTATTAAAGTGAGTACTCTTGATGTATTTAAGTCATCACTCATATATTGATTAAATTGTTCAATATAAGAAAAATCTATTTGCTTATCTAATTTTAAAGATTCAATTATTAAATTTTGTTTAATTTTTTTTGAAAGGTTATTTAATTTTGTAATAAATTTTTTGCCTTGTTCAATTAAATCATCTGAAATATTTAGCGGTTGCTTATAGTGTGTTGTTAAAAAAACTCATCTTAAAATGTCAGCTTGATAATTTTCTAAAAAATTGGTTAAAGTCATTGCATTTCCAATTGATTTACTCATTTTTTCACCATCAATTGTCAAGTGACCATTATGCATTCATATATTCGCTAATTCTTTATTGTTTTTTGCTACATATTGAATTCTTTCATTTTCATGATGTGGGAATTGCAAGTCAATTCCTCCAGAATGAATATCAATTGTTTCGCCGTCAAAGTATTCATCAATAAGAAGCGCACATTCTGTATGTCAACCTGGTCTACCTTTTCCGAAACTAGAATCGAACTTAATCCCTAAGTTTGTTTTTTTTCAAACAGAAAAATCTAAAGAGTTTTTCTTTTTAAGGTCTATCTCAACTCTATTTCCTGAAATTAAATCATCAATTTTTTTATTAGACAATTTGCCATACTCTTTTTGATATTTTGAAATATCAAAATAAACATCACCATCAATATTATAAGCTGCTTCTTTTTTAACTAAAATGTTAATAAAATTATTCATCTCATTAATCTTTTCACTTATAGGTATAAGCTTATTTGGCATTCTTATATTAAGCTTATTTAAATTATCTAAAAAGGCACTTAAATATTTATTTGTTATTTCCTTTTCAGTAGTATTTTCAGAAATTGCTTTTTGAATGATCTTGTCATCTATGTCAGTTATATTTTGTAGAAAATTTACTTTAATTCCATTTGTCTCAAGAAATCTAATTAAAGTATCCATTAAAAGAATTGGTCTTGCATTACCAATATGAATGAAGTCATAAATCGTTGGACCGCATGAATAAATGTTGATAGCTTTTTTATTAATATGCTTTTTATTTTGTGATAAAGTATCAAATAGTTTCATAAAAGTCCTTTCTTTTATATTTTATTTGTTTTTAATTAAAGGTCTAAGCACATAATAAACAGTTGATAATAAAATTGTATTAAAAATTATTTTGACCGGTATTTGTACAACCCTCAAGGCAACCATGCTTATATAACCATCACTACTATTTGATGTAAGCAAACTTGAATCTCCTCAAGATGCCACTAAAACAGTAATTAAAATTTCTGTAACTATGCATATTAAAAATGTCGGTAAAATTATCTGCAATCATCTTTGTTTTTTTAATAATATGAAGATTCCACAAATCGCATAACATAATCCTAACATTGCGCACATCATAAAAATAAATATTGTTGGGATCAATTCTTTTTTAACAGCTAAACCAAATAATTTTACTTTTCCATCTTCTGCTGGTAAATATTGTAATGTGTTATATAAGAATATTGTCGCAAGCAGAATAAATACAGTTATAACTAAAACTGTCACTCACTGTTGTTTAGACTTTAACTTAAATGCAAATGAAGAAGTACCAGCTCAAAATCCAAATCCGATAGCTACTATGAAATATGCGGGGTGTATAAATGATGGAATAAATAGCATAGTAAGTAATTCTGTAATTAAACCTACTATTAACCCAATTATTGGTCCAAAAATCATTCCTGTTATTTTGATCATTATTCCTTCAAAAGCAACTCTAATTGGAGGGAAAACCGTTATTGGGGCAACTAAAGAAATAACAACTGTTACTGAAACAGAACATGCAATCATTATTCCCATATAAGTAATATTTTTAGTATTAAAAGTTGGAGAAATAAATAATTCACCTTTTTTAACTAAATATTTTTTGTAAAAAAATGAGCCTAATCAAAATAATATTAAGCATATAAAAGTCAACAAACTTGAAGCGTATGCTAAATGATTTTCTGACATCAGCCATTGTAAAAAATAATTCATCATATCCCCTTTCAAGTAAAATACTTATATATATTATACTTATATTAATTTGTTTTTGCATTTTTAAACAAAAAACGTATTGTGCTAATAAAAAATGATGTAGATAAATACACCATTAATTACTATTTTCTTGCTTTTCTTGTTTTACTATTTTTAAAGATTCTATTTTAAAATCATTAAATTTTTTATTTGTTGGTGTCATATTTTTGTCTGGTCTTTCTGTAAAAGCTTTCCCATCTTCTTGAAAACCTAAAATATTTTTTGAATTAAATTGATATCCAGCAAATCTTCAACCTACGTAAGGTTTTCTATCCTTTGTATTTATTAGATTTTGATTTTTATCAATTTCTGTTGTAAATCCCAATACTGGTTTAAATGCAGCGTTTAAACCAGAAACTTCAACATCAAGAATGTAATCATTACCCCTTGCCTCACCTGTTCTCAAATCTCTGTCATCATTATATGTAATTTGCATTTTTACATTTTGCATTGGAATTAAAGCATAACCGTATGCATAAGGAGTATAAGTGTAAGATGTTACATTATTATTTTTATCTTTGTTTTCTTTTTGAACATATTCAAATTCAATACCTTGTTCGCTATCATTTGAAGATGAATCTTGTGAATTCAATATTTCACCTTGTTCATGTTTTTTATTTTCTTCTGATTGTTCTGTTACTTGATTAATAGTAATATTATTATTTAAATTTGAAATTGTTTCGTCTAAACCATTTACTTCTGAAATGAATAATTGAGAATATGGATCAACACCAAAGTTTGTACCTAATATAGTTTCTTCATATTTATCATTATCTATCGCTCATTGGTTTTTATAAATTTCATTTGAAACATAATTTTTGTCTTCTCCAGATGTTCAAGTTTTTTTTGTATTTTCATCATAAGTTCCGCTATTATCTTCTGATTCAAATAAGTTAACTTTTCCATTATAAACTGATAAATTTGTGTCAATTTTTACATCAGTAATTCCTTGATTTTTTGAACTATCAAACATTTGATTAATATAATTAATAGTATCATCATCCAATCGCTTATCTGCACCATTTTGACTTCATTGACTATATCCTAAAATTGAAGCAACTTGTGTTACATTTTCATAGTAAGCTTTTACTTCAGCTTCATTTTTACTACTAATTCCTGCTGTTCTGAATTGCCCATCAGCATAAATACCTTTATCTTTAGTATCATCATTTGTATATAAGTACTGTCAAACTCTTTGAGAGTTTTTAGTTACATTTAAATTTGCATTGTAAAATAAAGAATTAATTATGTCTGAAACAATAGTTGAACCAAAAGCTCCATAAGCACCATCTAAAGCTTTTTTCACATCTTCTTCTTTATTTTCGTAATTTTGGTTCTGTTCATACTCTCCTGTAATTTCATTAAATTCGTACTTTAAAGACTCTAATGTTTTTCAATTGTTAAAGCTAATGTCAAATGGATTTGTTAAAACTTTACATGAAACTAAACTACTTGTTGCTGAAGAAGCTACTGTTAACGCTGTAATAATAGATAATAATTTTTTCATAAATCCTCCTTATGAGTTTATCTTGAATAATTATAACAAAAAAATGGGATTTATCCCACTTTAATTACCCTTTATCCATGAATTTACCATGGCCTTTATCAAACAAAATATTTATTGTTCCTGTTGCACCATTTCTATGTTTAGAAAGAATTAAATCTGTTGAACTAACTTGATCAACAATTTTGTTTTCTTCTTCATTAGGGTCCTTATGTTTATAATAATCATCACGATATAAAAACATAATAATATCTGCATCTTGTTCAATAGCCCCTGAGTCACGTAAGTCTGACATAATCGGTCTTTTATCTTCACGCTTTTCAACACTTCTTGATAATTGAGATAAGCAAACTATTGGAATCTTTAATTCCCTTGCAACTCTTTTAAGTTGTCTTGAAATATTTGAAATTTCATTTTGTCTATCACCATTACTATTGGTTGAACTAATTAATTGTAAATAGTCAACAACACAAAATTTAACATCATGATCTCTTTTTAATTTGTATAACTTTGATTGTATTTGTTGTACTGTTATTCCAGGAGTATCATCAATATAAATTGGCAATTGAGAAACAATTTCTTTTGAAGCTAGTAAATTACTTCATTCTGCCTTTGAAATATTTTTACCAGTTCTCAATTTGCGAGAATCAATTTTTGAAACCATTGTCATGATTCTTTGAGTTAATTGTTCTGCTGGCATTTCTAATGAAAAAACTGCTACACCATTTTTATGCCTTGCTGCATTATATGCCAAGTTAAGTGCAAAAGCTGTTTTCCCCATACTTGGTCTAGCTGCAAGGATAATTAAATCACCTTCTTGTAAACCTGAAGTAATTTCGTCTAACTCATATAAGTCAGTAGGAATACCAGTAAGAGATTCACTTCTTTTTTCTAACTCTTGAATTTTTTTAATTAATAATTCAGTTGAAGAATGAATACTCTTAACATCATTTTTTTGTGCATTTAAATCGATCTTTAAAAGTTCTTTTTGCATTTCATTCATTGATGTTTCAATATCCATTTGTTCTTCTTTTCTTAAATTTTGAACACGTCTTAAAGCTGCATCAAACTTTCTAGAAGCACTGGCATAAAAAATTTCTTCAATAAAATTTTCAATACCTTCATCTGAAAAGAAATCTAGTGCAATGTCTTGCAGTCTTTCGATTCCGCCAATTTTTTCTAAATTACCTTTTTTCTCAAGTTGATTAGCAACTGAATTAATTGTTACTTCTTTACTTTCTGATTGAAGATCAATAATAGCTTGAAAAACTGTTTTATATGTTGAGTCTAAAAAATCATCAGCAACTAATCCTGTAATGATATCAGGTAATGCATTTGGTGAATGCATAGCAATTGCCAATACCATTTTTTCAATAGCATATAAATTGTTTTCGCTCATATCTTTTCTACTCATTTTACACACCTTGAATTTCTACTTTTAATTTTGCTTCAACACCATAGCCAAGTTTAATAACTAAATAATGTAGGCCAATTTGATTAAGATTTTTAAAACTAACAAACTTTCTTTTATCTAAATCTAGTTTATATGATTTTTTTAGTTGATCTACAACATCTTGATTAGAAATTGAGTGAAATGCTTTTCCTTCATTAATTTGTAGTTTGAATTTTAAAGTTATTTCTTCTAATAAAGTTTTAAGTTGTTTAGTTTCAGCAATAGCCAAATCATTCTCTTGCTGCTCAACAATTTTTCTATTTTTTACAGAGTTAACACTACCTTCAGTAGCGATTTTTACTAGTCCTTTTGGAATTAAAAAGTTTCTTGCATATCCGTCACTTACTTCCTTAATCTCATCTTTTTTTCCTTGACCTTTAACATCTTTTAAAAATATCACTTTCATATGACAGCCTCCTAAATTTTAACTTAATTATTATTATAAAGAAGTTTAATTTAATTAATATATTTCTAAATATTTTCATTTTAAAAAAACATGTTAAAATACAAAAAAACCACCTTGAAGATGGTTTAGGATTGATTAGTCAATTACGTATGGTAATAAAGCCATTTGACGTGCTCTTTTAATTGCAACAGCCAACTGTCTTTGATGTTTAGGAGATGTTCCAGTAATTCTTCTTGGTAAGATTTGTCCATTTCCTGAAATGAATTTTTTTAATAATTCAACATCTTTGTAATCGATGTAGTTAATTTTGTTTTTAGCAAAAAAGTTAACTTTTTTTCTTTTTTTAACGAATTTTTTCATTGCCATAATTTTGTAGCCTTTCTAAATTTATATTAATCTCATAAAATTGATTCATCTTCACTTAAAATAATTTCATCTTCTTGAACATTGTTTGATGTTATTGAAGATGTTCTATTTTGAATAGGTGAATCTAAGTTTATATTTGAATTTGTTTCATCTGAAGCATTTGATCCTCTAGTTTTAGCAGATTCTAAAAAGTTTACACGGTCGGCAGTAATAGTTACAATAGTTTCATATTTTCCTTCATTTTGTGAAGTTCTCACATTAACTCTTCCAGAAACTGAAATTAGACTTCCTTTTGATAAAAATCTAGCCATGTTTTCAGCAGTGTTGTTAAATGCAAAACAAGGAATGAAATTTGTGATTTCTTTTTGTCCAGAATATTCACTAACAGCTAATGTAAAAGAAACAAATTTTCCTTGTCCATTATTTGTATTTCTTAGTTCAACGTCTTTTGTAATTCTTCCTATTAAACAAACTTGGTTCATAGTTTACTGCTCCTTTTAAAGTTCAATGAACTTTTTATTTTATATTTCTTATTTTGATTATATAACTATTTAGCTAATGCAGCACGAACTTTTCTCATGTATTCGATTAGTTCTTTTTTAGTTAAATCTCTTAAGTTAACTTCTTGTAATTTTTTTGGTAAGTTTTTTTCGATTGCAACACTTCTTAATTTATTTGAGTATTTTTGTAACTCATATCTTTCTTCATCAATGTTGTGTGATCCATCAACTTTAGCTCTTTCAGCTGCTGACATTTTTGTTAGTTTTTGTGCAGCTTCTTTTTTATTTTCAGCTTTAGATTCGTTTTCTTCAACTTCATCAGAATTATCTTCAATAGTTTCAGCTAAGTGTGCTTTGTATTTTGCTTCCATTTTTGAAACGAAGTCATGTGCTTCTTCATGAGAAACTTCTTCTTCAACTTTTTTAGCAGCTTTAACTGGTTTAACAGTTTCTTTTACTTCAACAGTTGTTTCTGTAGCAGGTTTTTCAAAAGGTTTTCTTTCACCTGGTTTGCTAAATTCTTTTTTAACAAAAGGTTTTTTAAAATCTCTTTTTGCTCTTCTTTCTTCTTCAAACTTAGTCATATCAGTTTTTGATAATTTAACTGATTGTTCATAACCTTGTTCATTTTCTGTGTTGATAATTAATGTTCTTACAACACTTTTTTCAATGTTTGCAATTCTTTCGAATTCTTTAATAGCTTCAGCTGTTGCTTCAACTATAACAACAAAATAGTGTCCTTTTTTCTTATGGTTAATTTTGTAAGCAAATTCGATTAATCCCAAATCGTTTTTTTCAATAACTTTTCCATCCTTAGAAATGATATCAATCATTCTTGATGATAAAGCGTTAACATCTTGTGTATCTTGGTCTAAGATAAACATAGCTTCATATTTTCTTAACATTTTTAATGTCCTCCTTTTGGTCTTTGGGCCTTTGGGCCAAGGAGTTAATCCCGTGTACATTAACTCGCTTAAAATATTATACAAGAAAGCCTCTTTAAAATCTACTTTAAGCTTAAAAATACCTCAATTATGCAAAAAAAGTTTAAAGGTGTATAATCATTTTTATGAAAAAGAATATTACGACAGAAACTAAAATACTAATAATTATTGAAATAATAAGTGCTTTATGTGGATTAATTGGTGTTATTTTAGGTATATTAAGTTTACTAAGTTTGAATCCAAATGTTTGAGGTGGAAAAGCAGACGAACATGCTTCTTTCATTTTCACTACATTAACAGTAGGATTTGATACTTTAAGCACACTAACAGCAATTTTAGCTTTCAAGTTTGGAGGAAGAATTTTGAAAATAAAATCTGAAAGAGGAATTAAAATTTCAGTTGCTGAAAGATTTGCTAATCGTTTAGATTTATATAGTTTTTTCTTCGGGTTATGTGGGCTAATATTAAGTATTCTAAGTTTACTATTTTTATTTGATTTTATGAATACTAATCCAGGATCTGAAATTGCTACAATTTTTTCAATAATTTTTGATTCCATGAGTGCAATGATTGTTGTATGAGTTGTTAAAATAATGCTGAAGATTAATGTTGAAGAACACAAAAATAAAAAGTAAGAAAATTAACTTATTTGCTTACTTTTTATTTTTGTTTATCTATAATTTATTTATGGAAAAAAGTAAAAATTATTATGGGAGTTTGTCTTCAACAGTTTATGATGAGTCAAAACCCCCAGGTACAAGCATTGATGGTGATATAGATTTTTACATTAAGGAGTTAATGCCACGAGATGGATTAGTGCTTGAAGCAGGAGTCGGAAATGGAAGAATGGCTATACCACTTTTAAGAAGAGGGATTGAAGTTTTTGCAATAGACAATTCTAAGGAGATGTTAAGTTTATATAAAAATAATCTTATCAAATATAATATGGAATCTGAATATCTTGAAGCCGATCTTTCTAGCTTTGAAGTAAATAAAAAATTTGAAACAATTATTATGCCTAATGGAAGTTTTTGTTTATTAAACCGAAAAGATATATTTAAGATTTTAAAAAATTTCAAGCTTCACTTAACTGAAAATGGAAGAATTTATATTGATCTAATTTTTCCAACAAGTTTTAGTGCTGGCAAAATTCATGAATTTAATTTTAAAACATCTAATTCCGAAATTATTCAAATCAAAAATAAAGCGATTTCAATAAATTGATTGGAGCAGAAAACCTATTCGGAAATAGAATATAAGTTAAATGAGCAAAATGAAAATCAACATTTTACATTATGATGATATGGTGTTGAAGAATTTACAAAAATTCTTGAAGACTTGGAATTTAAAAATATTCATCACATTGTGAACTACAATAATTTAAAACAATTAAACCTAAAAACTTTAACCTTTATTTTTGAAAAGTAAAAAAATGTATTAAACATGAGTTGATTCCCATTTTAATACATTTTTATTTATTGTATTTGTTCATTATATTTGAAAATGACATATCAAGTGTTCAATCATTTACAAAATTTGAAACTTCATTTGTAGACATAATAATATTTTCAAATTCTTCAGGTCTAAATTTTGAAAGAACTCAGTCTACTATTTTTCATCCTTGTTCAGGTTGACCAATACCTATTCTGTATCTATTGAATTCTTGTGTTCCCAAGTATTGAATAATTGATTTGATTCCATTATGTCCTCCTGCAGAACCACTTTTTTTAAATTGATTTTTACCTACAGGGAAATCCTTCTCATCATGCAAAATAATTAAATCCTTAATCCCTATTTTATAATAATGCATAATTGCTTGAACAGCTATTCCTGAATTATTCATATAAGTCTGAGGTTTAACAAATAAAACTTTTTCGTTGTTTACAGTAGAAAAATAAATAATTGAATTAAGTTCAGTTCTTTGTTGAATAAAACCATATTTGTTTATTAATTGATCAAGTGCTATTCACCCTGCATTATGCCTTGTTATTTCATATTGCAAACCATAATTTCCTAGTCCTACTATTAACTTCATTGTTTTCCTCTTTACTTGCTAAATTTTTTAATAATTGTTTGAGCTCTATCTCAAATCTGTTGCTTTTTATTATTGTAAACTTCTGTTAATGATTCATGACTAATTGAAGAATCAATCATTTCTGCTAATAAAGGGGCAACTGAAATTATCTTTAATCCTTTAAACTTTTTCTCTTCAGCTATTTGAATTGTATTTGTTACTACAACTTCTTGCACAACTTCTTCACTAATTGCAGAAACCATTCTTTCTTTTGCTGGTCCATTAAATAAACCATGACATGCAAAAATATGAACATCTTTAGCGCCTTGTTCTTTAAGTGCCTTAGCAGCGTTGATAATAGTTCCACCTGTATCAATCATATCATCGATAATAAAACAGTGCTTTTCCTTAATATCTCCAAGAACAAATTCCACCTCTGCTTTGTTGGGTTCTGGTCTTCTTTTACCAATAACTGCAATACCATTTGTTAAACCACAAGTATATGACTCAACTTTATGAACTCTTGTCATTCCCCCATAATCTGGTGAAACTAATATACACTCATTTGGATCTCATCCTTTTGCTTCAATAGTGTCAATTATTTGACTAGCTAATGTTTGAGCTGTATAGAAATTATCCATTGGAACATCAAAGAATCCCATTGATTGCGGTGAGTGAATGTCAACTGTCATTACTCTATCTGCACCTGCTTTTGTTAATAAATCAGCAACAAGCTTTGATGTAATTGGTTGTCTTCCCTTTGCCTTACGGTCTTGTCTAGCATAACCATAATAAGGAATAACGACATTAATTTTTTCAGCACTTCCACGTTTAAAAGCATCAATTGCAATAAGCAATTCCATGATGCTATCATTAACTGGAGTTGAAGTTGATTGAATCACATAAATTTCTTTTCCTCTCACTGAATCTAAAGATTCAATTAAGATTTCACCATCAGCAAATTTTAATGTTTTTACTTCTTTTCTTTTTACACCTAATATATCACATATCTCTTGAGCTAATTCAATCCCTTGTGTTAACCCAAAAATATGCACATTTTCTTTTCTTGAAAGCATTTAAATATTTCCCCTTTTGTTCTTATAATATCAATTATTTTTTTAAAGTTCTTGAATAAATCTTGTCAACATTTCTAATAAAGTAATTTATGTTAAAAATTTCTTCAATTTTACTCATATCTTTTACATATTTATTTAATCCGTTTCTAATTAAACTCTCTTTAAAATCAACTTTTGAATTCATTGTTTCAAATGTGCATTTTTGAATAAAGTCGTAAACTTCTTCTCTTGATTCATCACAATTAATTAAAATGTAATTTAGCATTGGCTGACTATAAAAAACATTAAATTGACTATTTATGTGTTCTAACATTTTTTCTTCATCAATTACTAACTCTTCTAATGTTTCTTTCAATCTATTTAGTGAATAAACTAAAACATTATAAATATCACTTAAAATGATTCTTTCATTTGAACTATGTGAAATGTCTCTCTCATGTCATAACACATTGTTTTCAAAAGCAACGTTTGTGAATGAACGCAAATACCTTGAAAGTCCTGTTATATTTTCAGAACTAATAGGATTTTTTTTATGTGGCATTGAACTTGAACCTTTTTGATTGGGTTTAAATCCTTCATGTCATTCTTGTACTTCACTTCTTTGAAATAATCTTATTTCAGTTGCTATTTTTTCCAAAGTAGAGGCAATATTAGCAAACACACTGATAAGGAACGCATGTCTATCTCTTTGTGTTACTTGAGTTGATATATTATCAATTCCCAATCCCATTTCATTTGCAACTATTTCCTCAATTTCAAACTCCATGTTTGCATAATTTCCCATTGAGCCTGATATTTTTGCTACTTCAATTTGTTTTCTTGCTAAATAAAATCTTTCAAGTTGTCTATTTAATTCATCAAATCACAACAAAAATTTTAAGCCCAAAGATGTTGGTTCACCATAAATGCCATGTGATCTTCCCATAGTTAAAGTATTTTTGTATTTTAAAGCTTTATCTTTTAAAACGGCTTTTAATTCTACTAATGATGCAACAACTATTCTATTTGATAATTGAATTAACTTATTTTGAGCTGTGTCAACAACATCAGTTGAAGTTAATCCTAAATGAATTCATTTTTTCTCTTTACCTAAAGTTTCAGAAATAGCTCTTGTAAATGCAACAACATCATGACGCGTTTCTTTTTCGATTTCTAACATTCTTTGAATATTAATTGATGCATTTTGACTTATTAAATTATATTCATCTTGTGATACTATACCCATTTTCATTCAAGCATAACTGACTTTTTTCTCTACATCTAATCAAATATTTAATTTATTTTCATCATTTCAAATATCTTCTATTTTTTTAACTGTATATCTATTTATCATTTTTACACCTTGTTTAATGATTACATTATTTCTTTCATAATTACTGTTTGAAGTCTATCTGGTCCAACTGAAAAACCTGATATTTCAATTTCGCATAATTCAGCTATTTTATTTAAATATGCTTGAGCATTTATAGGTAATTCAGTAAAAGATTTGACACTTGTTATATCTTGTTTTCAACCTGGCATTGTAATATATTTAGCTTCACATTTTTCATGTTTAGAGCTTGTTGGTGGCATAAAATCAATTTCTTTATTATCTAAAATATATCTTTCACAAATCATAATTTCATCCATACCTGATAAAACATCTAATAAAGTTATGAATAAATAATCAAGACCCGAAGTTCTAATTGCATGTCTTAATGCAACCAAATCAATTCAACCAACTCTTCTAGGTCTTTTTGTATTTGATCCATATTCATGTCCTCTTTCTCTAATTCCATCACCTACATTATTTACAAGCTCAGTTGGAAAAGCACCAGCACCAACTCTTGTTGAATAAGCTTTAACTACACCAAGAGTATTTTTAATTAATTTATGAGAAATTCCTGTTCCTGTTGAAGCATTATTTGCAGAAGTGTTTGAACTTGTTACATATGGATATGTACCATGATCAATATCTAAAAGTGCACCTTGAGCACCTTCAAATAATACTTTTTTGCCTTCTTTAATTGCTCTTTCAACAAATATTCCAGTATCCGTGATAAAACTCTTAATTACTTTATAATCATTCATTAGTTGAGCAAATGTTTCTTCAAAACTAATTGATTCAACATTAAACATATTTTTCAAAAATTTCATTTCATATTCAAAAATTTCTTTAAATGTTTCTTTAAAATTTGTCTCTTCAATATCTGCGATTCTAATCCCTAATCTTGATGCTTTATCTTGATAAGTTGGTCCAATTCCTCTTTTTGTCGTTCCAATTTTTCTAGCACCTCTTGCCTCTTCTTGAGCTCCATCAATTAAAATGTGATAAGGCATAATTAACTGAGCACGATCAGAAATTAAAAGCTTTCCTAGTTCCACTCCACTGGCTTTAATAGTATTTAACTCTGTAACTAGATTCTTTAAGTTAACTACACATCCATTACCAATTACACTAGTGACATTGGGATTAAAAATTCCTGAAGGTATAATTGTGACCTTATGTTTTTGACCATTAAAGTTAATTATGTGTCCAGCGTTATCTCCACCAGCAAATCTAACAACTACATCTGCTTTTTGGGCAAAATAGTCAGTCATTTTTCCTTTTCCTTCGTCTCCTCATTGAGCTCCTACAACAACTAATGAATTTATTTCTTTCATAAAATCCTTTCTAAAACAAAAAATAACCTCTTTGCTTTTCGGCAAATTTAGGTTATTTTTACATTATTTGAGTTATTTTGTTGGTTAGTCTATTTAGTTTTATTGACTTAATTAAAACCTTCATTTTAATAACTCCTCTGTTTTACTTACTAAATTATTATATATAAAATCATAATAATTTCAAACTTTAGTTCAATTTTAAGTTACTTTTGTCATTCTTTAATTGTTCTATTTCATTTTGCTGCTCAATAACAACATTATTTAATTTTCTTAACGCATTATCAAAGAATAAAATTAAGTTAGATTGAAGTACTGATAGTGAAACGATTTTATCTTTTCTTTCTTCATCAGGCATTTCAGTTTTTTGTAAAAATTCCATTTGCTTATTGTACTCATTCATACCAGCTTGTAAACTTTGTAAAATATTTGGTAATGCAATTTTATTAAAATCTAACTCTGTAAAAATATCTGGTCTTGCTAAATCTTCTTCTTTTGAATAATCATTTGTTTCAAATTCAAATGACTCAGATTTAAAGAATACATTATAAACTTCAATTAATTTTTGAATATTTTCCAATCTGATTGGAGTTGAAAGATTTGTTCCGTTAATTTCAATTGGTTTAATGTTTTTTGTATCAGTTATTCCTAAATTCCCTTTAAAAATTGCATAAACATCGTCGTGAGTTAATTCTTTATTTTGTAAATCTACAATAACAGTTGCTGATTTCTCTTTTGGCAATCCAAAACCTAATAACCTATTTGGTTGATTAATATCTGGTCTTAAAACCAAGAATACGATATCTCCACTTAAAAGCGGATTCATTTGTACATCTACTAAGTTTTTAGCATCATAAAATGTTCAAGTATTGATTTTCATATTGTTTCCTCATTTATTTCTTTCTAATATTATAACTTAAAGCTCTAATAATTTTTTAATGCTTCAAAGATTGTTTTAACAATATAACCTTGGCCTTTAAGGCCAACCCTAACAACTCTTGAACAATCAATGTGTAAGAATTTTTTATCCTCTGCAAAGAACGTCAAGAATGCTGCTGCAGTTGAACCACCAGGTCCTTTATTACACGAATTAGTTAAGTCAGCCAAAATTGAATCATTTTGAACTTGTTCTTTATGATCTTCAAAAATAGGTAATCTTCAAAATCTTTCTGTAGTGTATTTAGAAGCATTTTCAAGATTTTCTCACATTTCATCAAATTCTGTAAATACACCTGATGCAGATTCCCCAAGAGCCATAGCAGTTGCTCCTGTTAGGGTTGCAATATCATAAATTTTATCAGCATTTTTTTCTTTAATAGCATATGTTATACCATCAGCCAAAATTAATCTTCCTTCTGCATCAGTATTGTTAACTTCAACAGTTAAACCATTTTTTGATTTTAAGACTGACTCTGGTAAAGTTGCTTTTGTTCCTATTAAATTATCAGTAAAAAGACCTATGGCTACAAAGTTAACTTTTGCCTTTGCTTCGGCTAAAGCCATTGCTATAGACACAACAATCGCAGCACCAGTCATATCAAATTTCATTCCCTCAATAAACGTTGAAGGTTTTAAATCATAACCTCCAGTGTCAAAGCAAATCCCTTTTCCAACTAATGCAATTTTTTCACCACCTGGATTATTATTGTATTCTAAAACAACAACGTTTGCTTCATGATTTGATCCAGCATTCACAGCTAAAACTAAGTTCATATTTAAATTTTTTAATTCTCTATTTTTTAAAACTGAAACTTTTAATCCTTCGATGTTTATTGCATCTTTTGATATTTTTTCACCATAAAAATTACTTGTTCCAATATTTGGCGGAAAATCTTGTAAGTCCCTTGCATAATTTACATATTTATTTTTAATAAGGTTTTCTTTATATAAATCATCATATTCTTCCGCTTCAATATTAAATACAAAATTATTTATTTTATTCTCTTTTTTATAAGTAATTTTTTCATGAGTCTCAAATGAAATTATTTCAAATATAACATTAAAAAGTACTTCAGGTGAGATTTCAGGTAAGGCAAGTTTAAAAGTATCAAAATTTATTGTTGTATCACCCTTTGAATTTTTAATAAATTCTGACATTCCTAATTTAACTTGTCTTAAATTTGACATAGAATCTTTTTTTATAACTAAGTAGAAAGTATTTTCTTCGCTAATAAAACTAACTTTTCCAGGTTCAAAATCAACTTGCTTATTTGATGATTCATTGTTTATAGCTACAAGCTTATACTTTAAGTTTTTATTATTAATTGTTATCATGCAAATTCTCATTTCTATTTAAAAAAATCATAAGCTTTAATACTTATGATTAAAAAAATTAATTATTTTAAAACTTCAAATAATGTTTTAATTAAAATACCTTGTCCACGACCATCAATATCTGCTGTTCCAGCAATATCAAAGTGAATAAATTGTTTTTCTTCTGCAAATTCATTTAAGAATGCTGCCGCAGTTGAACTTCCTTCATAACCTTTAACAGCATTTGAAAGATCTCCTAAGATTGCTCCTGCCTTCACTCTTTCTAAATGTTCTTCATAGATTGGTAAACGTCACATTCTTTCTCTAGTTTTTAGTGAAGCTGCTTCAAAAGTATGTCATAATTCATCTTGATGTGTAAATGCACCAATTGCTGAATTTCCTAAAACCACTAATAGTGCCCCTGTTAATGTTGAAGCTTCAATAATTCTTTCAACACCTTTTTCTCTAATTGCATAAGTCATTCCATCAGCTAATACTAATCTTCCTTCTGCATCTGTATTGTTGATTTCAACAGTTAAACCATTCATTGATGTTAAAACTGATTCTGGTAAAGTAGCTGTTGTTCCAATCTTATTGTCTGTAAACATTCCAACTGCAACAATATTTGCTTTTGCTTTTGCTTTTGCTAATGCCATTGTTGCTGATAACATAATTGCAGCACCAGACATGTCAAATTTCATTCCTTGCATTGAAGCTGATGGTTTTAAGTTATACCCTCCAGAGTCAAAGCAAATCCCTTTTCCAACTAATCCTGTTTTTGGTTGTGTTGCATCTCCACAATATTCCATTACAACAATTTTTGGCTCATGAGCTGAACCTGCATTAACTCCTAAGAATAATCCCATTCCAAATTGTTCCGCTTCTTTTTTACCTAAAACAGTAACTTTTAATCCATCAATAGTTGCTGCATCTTTTGATATTTTTTCTGCATAATATTCACTTGTCCCAATATTTGGTGGAGTATCTTGTAAATCTCTTGCATAATTAATCATTTCAGTTTTAATCAATGCTGACTTTTCTAATTCATTGAAATCTTTTTTTGTAACAATGTTAAATTCTACTTTTGATGATTTTGAATCTTTTTTATAAGTTACTACATCATGAGATAAAAACGCAATTGTTTCATAAACAGTGTTAAATACTAATTCGCTGTGTTCTTCTCCCATTAAGTTAATAATTGAATCCAATTCAATGTTTAAGTTATATTTGTAATTTGCTAAAGCTGCTTTTAAGCCTGCCTTAATTTGTTTTACTCTGCATCCTTTTTGTTTAATAACTAAATAGATTGTTTTGTCTTCTGAAATTAAAGTCACAGCTCCTGCACTATCTTTAATAAATTCATTACCTTTGTTATCTGCAACAGCAATAAATTTAATTTCGTGATTTGTTTTATTTAATGTAATCATAAATATATACCATCTTTCTATTTACAAAAAATTATATCACTTAATAAGTAAAACAATAATAGGTTAAAACAAGAAAAAGTGGAATTACCCACTTTTATTTAAACATTTCAAATAAAGTTTTAACTAAAACACCCTGACCTTTATTTTCTTTATCAGCAGTTCCTGCAATATCTAAATGCAAGAAAGGTTTATTTTCAGCAAATTCATTTAAGAAAGCAGCTGCGTAAGAACAATCTTCATATCTTACACGACAAGCATTTGTTAAATCTGCTAATGGTGCTGCATCTTTTTTAACTTGTTTTAAATGTTCTTTAAAGATTGGTAATCTTCAAAATCTTTCGCCTGAACTTTCAGAAGCAATATTTAATTTATTAATTAATTCTTCTGAATGTGAAAATGCCCCAGTAGCATTGTGCCCTAATGCAAATAACACAGTTCCTGTTAAAGTAGAGGCATCAATAACTTGATCTACATTTTTCTCTTTAACAACATAACTAATACCATCTGCTAACACTAGTCTTCCTTCTGCATCCGTATCAAAAATTAAAACTTTTTTTCCACTCATTGAAGTTACTACGGAATCAGGGAGTGTTGCATTCTTACCTATTTTATTATCTGTGAACATTCCCACAGCTACAATGTTTGCTTTTGATTTGGCTTTTGCCAAAGCCATTGTTGCTGATAAAACTACAGCTGCTCCAGACATATCAAATTTCATTCCTTCCATATAATTTGAAGGTTTTAAGTTATATCCTCCAGAGTCAAAACAAATCCCTTTCCCAACTAGTCCTGTTTTGGGTTGTGTTGAATCTCCACAATATTCCATTACAACAACTTTCGCTTCATGAGCTGAACCAGCGTTAACTGCTAAAAATAATCCCATTCCTAATTTTTCGGCTTCTTTTTTACCTAAAACAGTAACTTTTAATCCATCAATGTTTGATGCATCTTTTGATATTTTTTCTGCATAATACTCACTTGTTCCAATATTTGGTGGAGTATCTTGCAAATCTCTTGCATAATTTGTGTATTCAGTTGTTAGTTCAAGTTCTTTAAATAATTTATCGTAATCTTCATTAACCAAAAGATTATATGAAAAATTTTCTTCTTTTGATGTTGATAAACCAACATGCTTTTCAAAAGATATTGTTTCATATACTATTCTAATTATTTTTTCCTTACTTAATTTATTAGCTAGTTTAAAAAAAGATGACATTTCAATATCTAAATTAAAGTCAAATGAAGAAATGATACTTTTAATAGCTGATGAAATTTGCTCTTCAAATGTATCTTCTCCTTCTTTTAAAACAACATATATTATTTTGTCTTCTGAAATCAATGTTGCTGTTCCAGCTTTATTTTTAATAATTTTATTTTGTGAATTATCAGCTACTGCTTTAACACTTATTTCTTGTTTTTCTTTATTTATGTAAATCATTTTTTTCTCCTATGTTATTATTTCTTTTGCTTTTTGTCTGCGTGTGTAAATTTTTATTGAACCTCATACTAAAAATACAAATCCAATAAATAGAATAATTGCGTATAAAATATATGAATAGCTTAGAACATATACTAATGAAATTCCTGCGCTTTCATTTATTAGTGGGGACAATTTTTCAATTAGAAACTTATTAATGACTATAGCTCCCATAATAGCCATAAAAGCCGATATAAAATATCCTGTAACTAAATATTTATTAATTTCTCTGGGTCTATAACCAAGAGATTTAAATAAAATAATCGTATTTTTATTTTCCATTAAAATAAGTGATATCAACACCAATGATATTGCTATTACCATTCCTACCAATGCTTGATCTATTGCTCTCATTACCTTTTGGAATGGCTCAGCTTTTTTAAGAATAGCATCTCTTATTAATCTATAGTTTCATATATCATTTGATATTGAATTTAGGTATATACCATTTTTTGAAGATCAAAAACTATCAATATCACCATCAATATAGCTTAGAAGATCCGTTCTCTCTAAATCAACATTTTCTGACGACTCGCTTTTAGCAGTGGTGTTTGTTAATCTAGGTATAGTTAAAAACCTTAAATTTACAGGTAAATCATCTGTTGAAAATTGAGCATTATTTAAAACTAAAGTATCCTCATGATTAATTGATCCTGATTTTTTAATAGTATCATCTATAAACTCTAGGTAACTATTTCATTCTGCAGATATAATTTGATTATCATCTAATATAGTTGAATATGCTGATTGATTATCAAAGGCAACAGCTCTATTTAATAATGTATATTTAAGAACTTCAAAATAATCTGTTTTTTCAAAATAGACATTTGGGGTTAAAAGATCATTTTTTTGAATACCAGATATTCTTATTGGTATTCTTATATCTTCAAAATAATCTGTTTTAAGAGAATCTACACTCATTAGCATTGTGTCTCCTACACTAAAACCCATTCTATCAAATAGCGGTCTAGATATTTCAACATTCAATGCTTTTGCATTTGTTTTATTGTTCATTGTAATTTCAGTTATTGTGCTCTGTTTATAAAGCTCACTTGTTTTTCCAAAAGATTTTTGATTTTGATTTCTACTTGCTGAAACAGCTGTTGCTTGCCCTCTAAAAGAACCATCAGCAATACTTGAAAAAGACACACCTGAACTTCAATAACTTTTCTTATCAGGCTGAATAAAAGTTTTACCAAATAATAAATTAATTGGTAACTGTGAAGTTTCATTTAAACCAAGATTTGTCATGTTAACCTTCATAGTGAATATATAATCTTGAAAAATTTTGTAGTACTTTCAAATTTTTTCTCTATTTGAATTAATTCAATTTACAGCTTCATTCTTATTTTTTTCTGAAATTATTTTGTCATCATGTAATTTATTTACTTTTAAAATTACAACATCCAAAATCAAATTAAATGACTCTTCTGAATTTGCAGAATTTGCCAAATCTCATATATAGTCACCAGTTAAAATATAGTTACCTAAGTCATTGGTTGAAGTACCTGTTAGAGAATGCGGAACATCAATATTTAGAGTTGTAAACACTAACATGTTAATAAAATCATCACTTGTTCTAATCTTAATAAAATCTTCCATTTTGTCATAACCCAATATTTGATCATTAGATGAACTATACGTTATGGTTTGAGTTTTTTCGTCTTTATTTTCTTGTAAATCTCATCATTTGCTTTGATATTTTATTGATACATCAGGATATGCAAACTCAACCATTGAATTTGCAGAATTTTTAACGGATACATTAAATTGAAAAGTAAATAGAATTACTGAAAAGGCTAGCATAAGTATAATAAAACAATAAATATTCTTAGCTATATTAAGTAATGCAAATGACAATCCAATTCTAGTTCTGCTTGGTAAAGGCAACATAAATTTCTTAATGTATATTATAGGAGCAGAAGGTTTTTTACTTTCTTTAAATTTATTTATTTTTGATTTTCTACCACTTAGTACAATAAAATTATTAAATAAGAATATGCTGAATATCATAAATAGAATTAAAAATGAAAACATTACAAACTTTCACGTAATCATTATTGTTGGTCAATAAAATGAAAATGCTGTTTTAACAGCGGTTGAAAGCATGTTTGACATTGGAATAACAATAAAAAATGAAAGAATGAACGAAATAATTATTGGTAATATTGCTGATATTGAGGAAATTAGAGTTAACGAAAAATTATTACATCCCATCGCTTTTAAATTATAAAAAGTTTGTCTCTGAAGTCTTAAAAAGTTTTCAGACATAAAATAAAATACAATGAAAACAACCAGTATTAATCCAATTATTACAATAGTGAGAATTTTATTTAATAAAAACAAAGTTATTGTAAAAACGTTATCTTGAAATGAATTATCTCAAATTAAATAGATTTGCTCGTATTTTGTTTGAGGTTCAATGCCATATCCCTTCATAACAAAGTTTTCATTTAAGCTTTTTGATAATTTTTCATATGTATATGAAACGCTATTATTTTGCTCAAGTACTAATAGTTTTTGATTATTAAGTCTTTTACTATCAAATGCTTTCTGATACCCTCTATAATCAAAAAGAACATTTCCTTGATTATCATTCATGGTTGTACTATGTGGAGTTATCATAGTTCCTTTTATTATCATTTCAAAATATGAATCATTATAAATATAATTAACTTTATCTCCAATAGATAAATTATTTACTTCTAGGTACTTTGGTGTAACATAAACAAATTCACCTTTGTAAATTTTTTCTTGATCTTTACTTGAAAAGCTTTTAGTGTCCCTATCTTCGTAAACAACAAAGTCATTTGCAGAGGATCTATGAAATTCAGGATGTTCTTCATATTCTTCTAAAGTTTTAAAGTTATTTTCATAGCTTGGACTTAAAGTTACAATTATTGAATTTTTAAATTCATCAGTCAACCCTCATCTATTTGGATATGCTCAAAAGTCAAAATCAGTTAAAGTATCATAATAGTAAAGCAACATTAACTCACCAGATATATACGATAAATTTTTATCTAAATCATCATTTATCTTTTTAAATATTCTTATATCTTCAATTTTATATCCATGATATTCATTTATTTTTTCTTCATCAATTCAATTGCTAAAATTTTCAATATTTCCTTTTGCATACTTTCCTAAAAAATCAATATAAGAATTGATTGTATATTCTAGCTTGTCAAAAGTTATTTCATTTTTTGTTTCTTCATAAATATTTGAAAGTATATATTCTCTTAATTTTCCATTTTTATCAATTATTGAACCAAATTCCAACTCAGGATCTAACTCAGAAGGATCACTTTTGTATTTTTCTTGACTTGCTAAATTATTTGAGACATATATCTGGCCTGCATAGCGAGTTTGGTAAGCTTGATTTAAATTAAATTCAGCATATGTTAAAAAAGAAATTATTCCCAAAATAACACCTAAAACAATTGTCAAAAATAAAATAAAAACTAGGTACAAAATACCTTTGTTTTTATAATCTTTTCAAGATTGTTTTATTATTAATCGAAGTCTCATTTCTACTCCTTTTTATTTTTTAATTATAAAAAGATATTTGTCAATATACATGCTGTTAAAGCAACAGTGAAGAAAATTATACCTAATGTCATCATTCAATTTGAAAGAGTTTTATCTAAACCACGTTCCTTTGAATTTGAAAATAATTCATCATTTCCACCATTTAATGCACTCAAACCACTTTGTGAATTTTTATTTTGAAAAATACCAATTAAAATCATAATGATAGAAACAATCATTGCAACTATTTCAATAACTAAAATTATAATTTGTGCTGTTGATGAACTCATATTATATTCTCCTTTTTGTTTTTTATTTATTTAATATTACTACATTTTCTATTTTAATACTATAAAACCCACTATTTAGAGTGGGTTTTTAGAAGTTCTTCTGGTTGAACATTTAATCCTTCAACAATTTTTTGAAAAACCTTTAATGTTATATTTCTTCTTCCTCTTTCAAAGTCTGAAATATAATTTTTAGAAATTCCGCATCTAAAACCAAGCTCTTCTTGGCTTATTTTTTTGGCTTGTCTAATTTTTTTTAAGTTTTTTGCCACTATCAAAAGCAACGCGTTTTCGTTTTCGTATTTATTCATTTTTCTTTCCGCCTTTTTTCCTAATATAATTAAACAACAAAAAAGTAATTTTGTCTAATTTTTAAATTCAGCGCTAAGTTTTTCAATAATTTTGAATAAATTACTAATTCCAGATTTTGTTATTTCAAACCCGTTCTCGTTCATTAATTCAGTCAGTTCAGAATAAGATGCATTTGGGTTTTGAATTCTTAAATCACAAAGATGAACTGCTTTTTCTGATAATTTTTTCATTCCAAAATTTGATTGTATTTTGCTAATTTGCTCAATCTGCTTTAAACCCGTAGTTAATGCTTTTTTTTCATTTGAAATATCAATGTTATTAACTCTATTTACATTGTTTGAAACGTCTCTCATAATTCTTTCATTTTCAAAACTCATAACTGCTTGATAAGCATCAACAAATTTCAAAAAATCTGAAACCATAATTGCTTTTTTAATATAACAAATAAATAACTTTTCATTTCTTTTTAAAACTTTGAAATCAAAACCATAATTATTCATAAGTTCTACAATATATTTTGCTGATAATTCTTCTTTGAATTGTAATTCAAGATGATAATTTGTTGTTTCAGGTGAATTAACTGAACCAACAGCAACAAAAACTCCAGCCATATAAGCTCTTTTTAAATTAGTAAGTTCTTCTTTTTTTACCTTAATTTTTAAAGGTTTAAAATCTATTATTTTCGAGTTACTTTCATCTCAAATATTTAAAGATTTAAGAAAATCAGAAATTTTACCAATCAATGTTATTTGAAATGTCTTATTTTGTTTTAAAGTTTGAGTTTGAGAAACTGATATTTCAATGTGCCCATTAAACATCTTTTTACAAAGACTAAATATATTTCTAGCTATTTTATTACTAATCGAAGATAACTTTAATTTTTCGTTTCCAGAACTTCAAATTAATTCAGCATTATATTTTATAAAACCTGACAAAAAAGCTTTTGCAAGATCATCTTCAAAAGTGTGTGAAATTACTTCTTCTTTAACTTTTAATGCAAATGACATAATTTCTCACTCCTTTTTATTAATTTAATGCAAAATATTCCTTTTCATATAAATATCCATTTTTTCTAATTAAGTTTGGCAGCACGTATTGAGCTACAAACATTCCAATTAAACCAATTAATGCAGAAACCATTATTAATGCTAATGATAACGGTTTATTATACATAACAAACAAGTGATCATCAGGTCTATCTAATTCTAAAAAAAATCTTACAAAATTTCATGCAAAGAAATATGCAAAACATTCGACCCCTGCTTTTGTTGATATATAACTATTTAAATTATTTGCTCTATTAATTTCTTTAGGCTTTGAATATTTTTTATAATCTTGTTCTAAACTTCTTATGTATTGTTGCTTAGAATCTTCATCAATATTTTTAAAATAAGCTAAATCTCAAATATCTCTACTTGATTGAATTTTGTCATCTGATTTAATTCAAGGCATAAATCATTGTTTAACTGAAAATTTAAAGCTGTAATTATATTTACCAGTTTCTACTTTTCAAGGTTTTTTGCTTACTAATTTAGTTATGTTTGGAATTGCAAAAGTTATAATAAATCAAACAACTAATAGACTTAAAGATTCGTATAAAAAAATAGGAGATAATTGAACAAGGTCACCAGATTGAATTCCAAATTTAGGCATATCAACTTTAGCTTCAACCATTAAATTTCTAGTAATTCATTTTGGTAAATTCAAAACGTCTTCAACCTTTTCTCAGTTTACATTGCTTATTGTTCCTCATCCTGCTTCTTTGTGGGCAACTACACCAACTGGAGAACCCATTACTTCATGATTAAAGAAGTTTCCTCATCTACCAATTGCTTGACCAAGTAAAATATTTGGAACTATCGCATCAGCATAAACTAACATTGAAGTTTTTGTCTTTCTACCTACAAAGTAGAAAAGAATCATTCCTGCAATAAGACCACCATAAACTCCTCCATGAATTGCCATGCCTGCCTTTCAAAAAGCAAATAATCCTCAAAACCCCACTTGCCCGGCATTTATACCTGGTGCTTCTGCATTTAATTTTCCAAAGAAACTTGCACCAAATAAAGATGCAGGAATACAAATTATAATAGCAAGTGATAAATCAGTAATGCTTAAGCCTTTTTTTCAAAACTTATATAAAGTAAAAATAATTGCGACAAACATGCCAAGAGTCATTGCCATAGGATAAATTGAAATTCCACCATATGAAGCTTCTATGCCACCATAATGAACTGGTTCTGAGAATGAAGTCCCTTGCTTTCATTCAACATTACTTGTTTTTCAAAAAACAGACATTAACACAATAACGATCACAAAAAATGAAACTCATAAGGTCATCGAAATTATTTTTGTTTTATCTGAACTAAGTTTGAAATTATTAAAACTCAAATTTTTAATTTTCATATTATCTCCTTAATTTTACTTAATTATAACTCTTGAACATAATTTACTGCCATTTGACCAGCTAAAGCGCCATCTCCTGCAGCAATTGCAATTTGTCTTAAAGGTACGTCTCTTACATCTCCTGCAATAAATAAGCCCTTTATATTTGATTTTAGTTTTGAATCCCCTGTTAAATATCCTTCACTTTTATTTAAGTTCAAATTATCTAAAAATTGAGTTACAGGTGTTGCGCCAATATATGGAAATAATCCAGTAACACTTAATGTTTTTATTTCATTTGTTAAAATATTTTGAATTTCAACTGACTCAACCTTGTCTTTACCATTAACTTGTTTAACAATTGAGTTCATTAAAAATTCAACATTATCCAATTGCTCTAACTTTGATAAAGTAACTGGATCAACTCTAAAGTGATCTTTTCTAACAATGACATATAATTTACTTACAAACTTGCTTAAGTATATACCCTCTTCTACTGCAGAATATCCACCACCAACAATTGCAACTGGATTTCCCTTATGAAATGCTCCGTCACAAACAGCACAGTAACTAACGCCTTTCCCATATAATTCTTCTTCTCCAGGAATACCCAATTTATTTTCCAAAGTACCTGTTGCAATAATCACGCTCAAAGCTTCAATAGTTTGACCACTTCTTGTTGACACAACAAAAAAGTCATCTTGTTTTTCAATTTTAACTACTTCATCATAAACAAATTCTGCTCCCAAATTTATCACTTGCATATACATTTTTAGTGCTAAATCAGGTCCCTTTATAGAATCAAATCCTGGATAGTTTTCAATAGTATCTGTTTTTACCATTTTACCCCCAGGAGCTTCTTTTTCTAGAATAATTGTTTTCATTCCAGATCTAGCTGCGTAAACTCCAGCAGTAAGGCCTGCTGGTCCACCACCAATAATCAAAATATCTTTTAAATTGTCATTAGTATGTTTTTTCATATAATCATCCTGCTTCCCTTCATTTATATGGCACTATGAATTGTGTAATAACTACAATTGCAAGTCCTATTAAAATTATTAAACCTAGTACCAAAAAGTTTGTTATAACATGATTTGGAATCATGTATTCAGTTGGTTTTCTCTGTGTTTCTAAGATTGTTCTAAGTATACCATAACCAAGAATATAGAATCCTGATGCAACACCTGCTCTTGTTGCAATAAAACTATTTGGGTTATTAATAACTGCCAACTGTTTTGCAAATCGATTAACCCCTAAATACCTTTCACCAAAATTAAACCTTAAATTGATCTCTTGTTTTTGTTTTTTTAATTTATTTTTTTCAATTGCTACTAATTGCTTATACTCATTTTTCAGAATTTCATGTTTATCTTGACTACTAAATTTAATTTTTTTATTGGTATCCATTTTTAATTTTTCTAATTTAATTTTTAATTGCTTTTTATCATTTTCAAGTTTAAAATTTGTATTCAATAAATCTTGCTTTCAATCTTCAATTTCTTTTACTATTTTTGCATTAGATTCATAATCAGGTTCAACTCAATAATAAGCCTTATTCCATACGCTTCTTAAGCTCATTGTTAATTCGATAGTTTCTTTACCGTTTTTAATAATTTTTTTACGTTTATATTTAATTGGCGCTAAAGTATATCAGTCCTTTAATTCTTTTTCTGAAATAGTCTTATATTTAGGATTCCAGAAACATGGATAAGCTTCTGGTGTAATGTTTCAAGGATTATTTTTTTTGTTAGCGAATCTATTAATATTTTTGACACCAAAAGTAATTAATAACCAAAGAATGATATTACCTACACCTTCTATTAAAAATAACGGTTGTCTAAACTGAATAGGATTCTCCAATACATCAGCTAGTGTAGCACCACCAGAAGCTATAACTCATTGACCATTAACAACTTCACAAAGAACATAAGCGTTAGGGTCAAGTGAGCCATTCGTAATTTGAATTCATCATGTTGGGTCATCATAAACTCCTTTAGATAAATCAGTAGCAAGTCTATAGTTTAATAAATCTGGAAAATAAAACAATCTATGTTTAATAAAATTTGGCATTCACGAAATGCTATCATAACTAATACCATTACCTAAAATTTCTTGATTATATAAATTCCCTCATCTTCCCAAAGCATGACCTAATAAAACATTAACAATTATTAAATCCAAATAAACTCACATTGAAATTTGAGTAACCTTACTTCTTTTATAAAATCATCCAAAACCTGCAACACTTCCTAAACCAATTGCTCCAAAAAATGACATACCTGGTTGCCAAAAGAAAAATACTTTATAGAAATTAGAAAAACTTTGATAATTTGGTAAAAATACTTTTCCAAAAAAAGTTCCCCCAATAATTCCAATTGGAACAATAATAACTATTCCTATTTCTAACTCTCTTAAAGGTATTTTTCTCTTATTCATTTGAATAACAGTTATTAGTATAACTAAACATATTCCCAAAAACATGAAAACCGGATAAGCAGGCACTAAACCAAAAAGAAGACGCATGTCTTCAGGTGATTTACTATTTTGATTTAGTCATAGATAAAAATCATAATAAGTCATGCCTTCTTTTCACATAAGTCCTCTATTCTGTTAATTCACTGTTTCTTTTTGCTAATAATTCAATGATATCTTGCGCATCTACACTTTCGTTTACTTTAAGTTGACCAACGGCCGCTTCAATAATATTTGCTAAGTTTCTACCAGCACTAACTGGCACTCTTAAATATGGGATTTTTAAACCTAAAAAATCTTTTTGAGTTCATTCATTTCCTAGTCTATCTGTATTGTCTATTCCACCTTCTTGGAATTTGAATAATTCAATACCCATGTGAATTCTAGTTTCTGGCATTATAAGTTGGTGACCTTGAACTTTTGAGATATCAATAATACCAATTCCTCTTACTTCAATTAAGTTCTGCAATAAAGGATGTGATTTTCCAAACAATTCACTGTTTCTATTTGAAATGATTATTCTGTCATCCCCTACAAATAAGTGGTTTTTCTTCATTAATTCAAGAGATACCTCTGATTTACCTATTCCAGATTGCCCAAAGATTAAAACACCTTTGCCAAAAATATTCATCAAGGTTGAATGAACTTCAATTGTTGGAGCAAAATACAAGTCATAAATATCTAAAATTTTTTGAGTTAATTCACTAGTTGATGGATAGTTTATTCTTAATAAAGGAAAATCTAATTTAGTAGCTACTTTATTTAATCTTTCATCTGTAAACTTTTGTGTAATTATAATTACAGGTGAACCCATTTTCAATAAATTAGTATACTTTTCAAAAGCTTCTTTATCAGAAAATTGCCTCATATAATTATTTTCTTTTGAAGACATTAAAATAGCACGTTTATGCTTTTTGTCTTCTTGTTCATTAAAATATCCTGTTAATTCTAAACCAGCACGGTTTAGACCATAAACTGTAATTTCATTATTTATATGTTCTGCACCTGAAATAAATTCAAAATCAAATTTATTTGCTAGTTCCTTAATAGTTAATTTGCTCATTAGATACAGCTCCTTTTTTATTATTATAATTTTACTATATTTGTTCTATAAATGATTATTAGTAATTGCAATTAAAATAAACTTTACTTTAAGTATCTACTTATAAAGTAAATAAAAGCCATTTCATAATTGAAATGGCTAATTTTAACAAAAAAACATATAAGACCATTTATAGAATTTTACATTTTAAAATAATTTGACTAGCATCTTTTCTTATTGACCTACTAAGTATTAAGAATGCAATTTTCATTGACAAGTAAAACACTAAGAATGGTATTATAAATATAACACTTAACATCAAATCAATCGATAATTGAAAACCTGCTCCAAGATCTGCTCCAATAGAAGCAATAGGAAAAACATATGTAAAAAATTCAATAAACTTTCCTTGTTCATTTTTTATCTCTTTCTTTTTTCAGCTATAAATAGAGATATTATTTTCTAATTTTTTGATTACAATAATTTTAATATTATTTATTCTATAAATAACTGCTAGTAACTATAATAATATGAAAAATGCTTTTAAATTTTTGTTTTTTTTAATACAAAATTAAGTTCTCCGCTTTTTAAAAACCAAGGCCTTGAAGGTTGACTAATTTCGCTTTTTAGCAAAATGCTAGTTATTTTCATACATGCGTAAATGCTTGGAATAAATATCATTAATTCAATAGGGAGAATAATTATTTTTTTTACAAAATTTATCGCTGCTAAACTAGTATAACCACTTGCAACTAAACAAATTGGTGTAATTAGAAAACTTGTTATTGCTAAGCTTAAGATTAAAAAGAATATCATTTTCACAAATCATCAATTATTCCTTTTAAATAAAAATACTAATGACCCACAAAATCCAATAAAAATTTTAGCGAACATAAACCCAAAGTGAAATGCTCCACTTATATTTATCATTGATCCAACCAAGTCTGAACAAAATCCAGCAACAATTCCTCCAAGTGGCCCAAATATCATTCCGGCAAAAAATATCATAAAGTTACCTATCATAATTCTAAAACCAAATACCATAGAATAACCTACAACATTTGTAAGAATAATACTTAATGCAACAATTAAACCTAATAATGCAATATTTTTTACTGTGAATTTTTTAGCATGAATTTTATCTATTCCAATTCCAATGAAAAATATTAAGAGGATAAGTAAGCCTGCTATTAAATTTGTTATTCAAAATAGCATGAAACCACCTCTTTTCTTATTTATTAGTTAAGTAATCATAAACCTGTGGAATAAAATACAAGCTTCCACAAATTAATAAATTATTTTCTGATTCTTCAATAAACTTTTTTCAATCTTTAATTTTATTTATATGATCAATATTGTTTATTTCTCATGATTTGTGGAAATCAAAATTTGTGATATTAACGCTATCAAAGTTAGCATCTAAAGAATAAAGTATTTTTCTATGTTCTTTTCCTTCAATTGCTCCATATAAAACAGTTCACTCATTTTTATTTTCAATACTATTGATCAAAGAATTAATACCATCTAAATTATGAGCTCCATCAATTATAATTTTTCTATTACGATAGTTTATTTGAGTAAATCTTCCAACCATTGGTTTTAAATCTAAACATTTAAAATTATTGATGCCTAAAAATTCTAAAGCTTTTTTTGCTAAACCTTTATTAGCCTTTTGATATTTTATTGTTTCCTCTTCCAATTTGTTTGAGTATAAAACACTAATTTCTTTATTCAACTTACTTTCTATAATTTCTTTATACTTATAATTGTCATCACTAATTATTAATGTTGTTTTAGGTTTTGCAATATTAATTTTTTGATAAATTATTTCTTCAATTGTTTCTCCTAATATTTCTGTGTGATCATAAGAAACTGAAGTTAATAGAGTTACTAACTGATTTGAAAATAAATTAGTTGAATCTTTTATTCCACCTATTCCAGCTTCAATTACAGCTATATCAACTTTGTTATCATAAAAATAGAGTATTGCTATTAATGTTCATATTTCAAAAAAAGTTAAATTAAATGATGAGATATATTCATCAATTTTTTTAATGTATAGATTTAAATCTTCATCACTTATAGGTTTATTGTTAATTTGAATTCTTTCATTGTGATATAAAAATGCTGGTGATATAAATAATCCTACTTTTTTATATTTTTCTTTTAATCCATTTGAAACATAAAAAGAAGTACTGCCTTTTCCATTTGTTCCAACTACATTAATTGTTGGTATTTGTTTTTCAGGATTGTTTAATAAGTCTAAAACCTTTGAAAGATTATATTCATTTTGAAATCTTTTTTGAACAGGTATTAAAAAACTATTTACTGAAATCATTATATAAATATCCTTTTAGATATTGACCCGTATATGAACCTTTAGCATCAGCAACTTGTTCTGGTGTTCCTGTGGCAACTATTAATCCACCACCAACTCCACCTTCTGGACCTAAGTCAATAACATAATCTGAAACTTTAATAAAATCTAAGTTATGCTCAATTGCAACTACTGTATTTCCTAAATCAACAAGTCTATTTAAAACGTGCACCAATCTCTTTACATCATCAATATGTAAACCAGTAGTTGGTTCATCTAATAAAAACATAGTTTTACCAGTTTGTTTTTTTAATAAATATGTAGACAATTTGATTCTTTGAGCTTCTCCTCCAGATAAAGTTGTAGCTGACTGACCAAGTTTAATATATCCTAAACCAACTTCTAAAATTGTATCTAATTTGTCTTTAATGCTAGGTATGTTCTCAAAAAATTTAGCTGCTGTTTCCACAGTCATTTCTAATACATCAGCAATTGTTTTGTCCTTAAATTTTACTTGTAAAGTTTCATCATTATATCTTTTACCTTCGCAAATTTCACAAATAACTTCAACACTAGGCATAAATTGCATTGAAATAGTGATTACACCATCTCCGTAACAGTTTTCACATCTTCCACCAGAAACATTAAATGAAAATCTACCTTTTTTGTATCCGCGAATTTTTGCTTCTGGTAAGTTAGTAAATAAATCTCTAATATCATCAAAAACACCAGTATAAGTTGCTGGATTTGATCTTGGTGTTTTACCAATGGGTTCTTGAGAAATAAAAATTACTTTATCAATGTTTTCTAGACCATTCATTTTACTAAATTTTCCTGTAACAATAGTTTCTCTAGATAAATTTTTTCTTATTCCTTTGTAAATAATGTCTTCTAGTAAAGTTGATTTACCAGAACCACTAACCCCTGTAATGGAAATAAATTTATTCAATGGAATAGATACATTAACATTTTTTAAATTGTTTTCTCTAGCACCAACAATATCAATTTTTAATCCATTACCTGTTCTTCTTTTTGTAGGAACAGGTATAGTTTCTTTTCCTGATAAATATCTTCCTGTTATAGTATCTGATTTAAGAATTTCATCATATGTGCCACTAAAAGTTATTTCTCCACCATGTTCCCCAGCATGAGGACCCACATCAACAATTCAATCCGCTGTTTTCATTGTATCTTCATCGTGTTCTACCACTATAAGTGTATTTCCTAAATCACGCAAGTGTTGCAAAGTTTTTATTAATTTATCATTGTCTCTTTGGTGTAAACCAATTGAAGGTTCATCAAGAACATATAAAATACCTGTTAATTGACTACCTATTTGTTTTGCAAGCCTAATTCTTTGAGCTTCTCCTCCAGATAAAGTTGTTGCTGTTCTTGCTAAATCTAAATATCCTAAACCAACTTCATTTAAAAAACTTATTCTATTAGTAATTTCTGTTAAAACTAAGTTCGCAATTTTAGCTTGTGTTTCTGATAATGAAACACTTAAAATGAATTCCAATTCGTCTTGAATACTCATTCTAGTAAAATCAAAAATATTCTTATCATTAATTTTAATTGATAATGCTGTTGTGTTTAATCTAGCTCCATCACATGATTGACATACACTTGATGACATGAACTTTGTATATCATTTTCTAATTTCTTCTGATTTTGTTTCAAAATATCTTCTTTGAATTAAGTCAGCAACACCTTCAACAAAGTCATATGAATCATATCTTCTTCCACTACTACTTAATAATTTAATTTCAATTTGCTCGTCACTACCACGCAAGATTGCTTTTACTTGTTTATTAGTTAATTCTTCAATTGGTAAATTCATATCAATGTAATAGTAATCACATAATATTTTAAATTTTTGTCATTCTAAATTATCAGTATTTAAGAAGTTTTTAAAGTAAACTACTCCACCTTGATTAATTGATAAAGATTTATCAGGAATAATAAGCTCTGGATCAGCAACTAGTCTAACCCCTAAACCGTCACAATCTTCACATGCACCCAAAGGAGCATTAAATGAAAATAGTCTTGGTTCTAATTCAGGAATATTAAATCCACAAATATTACATGAATATGAATTAGAAAATAACTTATCTTCTTTATCTTCAGTTTGTGGATATTTAATTTTTACTAAACTTTCTGAATATTGTAAAGCTATTTCAATTGCAGAAAATAATCTTGAATGAACTTCATCATCATTATGATAAATTAAACGGTCAACAACAATATCAATATTATGTCTTTGATTTTTTTCTAATGTTATTTCTTCTTCTAACATTTTAATTTCACCATTAACCAAAACCCTAATAAATCCCTCAGCTAATAATTTTGCAAATAAGTCTTTATGTGTTCCTTTTTTATCTCTAACTACAGGAGATAAAACATAAACCTGTTCTTCATCAAAAGTGCTATTTTTAATATTATTAATAATTTCTTTAATTGTTGCAGCATGAATTTTACCATGACCATTTATACAATATGGTGTTCCTACTCTAGCATATAATAACCTTAAATAATCATATATTTCTGTTACAGTTCCAACTGTTGATCTTGGGTTATGTGATGTAGTTTTTTGGTCAATTGAAATTGCTGGACTCAATCCTTCAATTGAGTCTACATCTGGTTTTTCATTACCACCTAAAAATTGTCTTGCATATGCTGAAAGTGATTCAATATATCTTCTTCTTCCTTCTGCATAAATTGTTGAAAAAGCTAGTGATGATTTACCACTACCGCTTAATCCTGTGAAAACAACTAACTTATTTTTCGGTATTTCAAGATTAACATCTTTTAAATTATTTTCTCTTGCACCTTTTATTATTATTTTATTTTCCATTATTTAACCTCACTTTTTTTAGCTTCTAATTCAATAATCGTATCTCTTAAAACTGCTGCTCTTTCAAAATCTAAATCCTTAGCTGCCTGAATCATTTCAGTTCTAATATCATCAATTGTTTTTTGATATGCCTGTTTTTTACCTTTAGCTGTTTTTTGTTTTCTAATGTTATCAAGTTCTTTTCTAGTTGCTTCACTTAAAGTTGACTGATTAATTTTTTTGACAATTGTAACTGGTATAATATTATTATTTTTGTTGTATTCTTCTTGAATTGAACGTCTACGGTTTGTTTCATCCATTGCTTCTTGCATAGCTGTTGAAATTGTGTCAGCATAAAAAATAACCTTACCATTTGCATTTCTAGCTGCTCTACCTGCTGTTTGAATTAATGATTTTGTATTTCTTAAGAATCCTTGTTTATCTGCATCCAATACACAAACTAAACTTACTTCTGGCAAATCTAATCCTTCACGTAATAAGTTAACTCCAACAACTGCATCATATACACCACGTCTTAAATCGTTTAAAATTTCACTTCTTTCAAGTGTTTTCAATTCAGAGTGTAAATATGCTACTTTAATATTTCTTTCTTGTAAATAATTTGTTAAATCTTCACTCATTCTTATTGTCAAAGTAGTAATAAATACTTTTTCATTGTTCTTTCTTCTTTGATGAATTTGCTCAATAATATCTTCAATTTGACCTTCAGTTGATTTGACCTCAATTATGGGATCTAACAGACCAGTAGGTCTAATGATTTGCTCTACTACTTCATTATTCACAAGTTCTAGCTCATAATCTCCGGGAGTCGCTGATGTATAAATAACTTGATTTAATTTACTTGTAAATTCTTCAAAATTTAAAGGTCTATTATCTAAAGCTGATGGTAATCTGAACCCATATTCAACTAGTGTTTGCTTTCTACTTCTATCAGTATTAAACATCCCTCTAGTTTGCGGAATCATAATATGTGATTCATCTATTATTGTTAAGAAATCTCCTTTAAAATAATCTAAAAGTGAATAAGGTGTCTCTCCAGGAGCTCTAAAATCTAAATGTGCTGAATAATTTTCAATTCCACTACAAAATCCAAACTCTTCTAAACTTTCTAAATCATATCTAGTTCTTTGATCCAGTCTTTCAGCTTCTAACAATTTGCCCTCTTCTTTTAATTCTTCGACTCTTAAAGTTAATTCCTCTCTAATGTTTAAACAAGCCTGTTTAAGTTTATCTTCAGGAGTTACATATGCTTGAGCAGGATAAATAGTTACTGTTGATATTCTTTCAATTAATGCACCTGTAACAATATTAAGCATATCAATCATTTCAATGTGATCATCAAATAAAGAAATTCTATACATTGCTGATAGAGATCAACCTGGAACAATTTTTATAACATCGCCTTTTACACTAAATGTTCCAGGAGCATTTTCAATATCATTTCTTGTATATCCTGTTTTAACTAAATACGAAAGCAGCATTTTTTTTGAAAATTTTTGACCTAACTTAACTTCAAAAAAACTTGATGCATATTCAATTGGATTTTGAGATGGATAAATTGCTGCAACAGAAGCAACAACTATTGTGTCATTACAAATTGATAGAGCGTTCATTGCACTCATTCTTAACATATCTAATTCCATATTTATTCTTGCATCTTTATTAATGTATAAGTCAGTTGCAGGTTTATATGCTTCTGGTTGAAAGAAATCGAAATTAGAAACAAAATATTCAACTCTATTATTTGGGAAAAACTCCATTAATTCATAATATAACTGCATAGCTAAAGTTTTATTATGAGCCAATACTAAAGTTGGTTTATTAATTTCTTTTATTACATTAGCCATTGTAAAAGTCTTACCAGTACCAGTAGCCCCTAATAGCACTTGATGTTTTTTATTTTGTTTTAACCCTTCAACCAAATTTTTAATTGCATTAGGTTGATCTCCACCAGGTTTAAAATTACTTTTTAAATCAAATTTATTATTATCTATATATTTCATATACTACCTCCTAGTATTAAAAATAATGAGCAAAACACTAGAGTTTGCTCTAGTGTTTAGTTCTATCCGATTCTTACTTTAGCAACTTCCCCACCATCATTATCATCATCGATAACAGATTTCAAAGAACTTGCGTCTTTTTTAATTAGTTCTATTTGTTCTTGTAAAGCAACTACAATATTTTTTGCAATTGTAATTTTTTGTTTTTCTTCTTCATTTTCAGAAGCTTTTATCTTCTCTTCAAATTTTTGAAGAACTTCCTCTTTTGTTGCTGTACCAATATCTTCAATTCCTAATAAAGCAAGCATGTTATCAATTTCTTCTTTTCCAATATTAACTGTTTTATTTCCAGAATTTTCTCTTCTCTTTTGAATTTCAATAACTAAACCAAGCATGATATCTCTTTGCATTGATAATTTTTTAATATCGTTTTGGTTTGTTGCCTTGCTAATTAATTCATCAAATTTATCATTAATATCTTTATTATTTATATTTGCTTTTGTTAATCCTGTTGTTTCTAATATATCATCAATAATTGCATCTGTAATCTCAATTTTTTGTGGTTCATTTTTTTGCTCAGGATCTCTTAAAATTATTTTAGATAAAATATCCACAACTTCTGAAGCAATATAAACTTTTGTTTTATTAAACAATTCAGTTGCTTGTTCAACATAAACAGCTAATGGGTTATTTTGAGCATATTGTTGTAAGTAAATACCAGCCTTAAGTTTTGAAGCAATATCAATATGTCTAGTTCAATATTTATCAAAAGAAGTCAAAATATTTTTTCTTTCCATTTGTAAAACTACATCTTCAGGAATATCAATAACTCTTGCTTTATAAAAATCAAGCATAGCTTCTGCGATTTGAATTGCCAAAGTCATTTTTTCTTTATTATAAAAGTCCTTTGCTACAAATCTTTTGTGTGCTACAAGTTTTCCATCAATCGCTGCTAATAGTTTTTCAGCATTTAATGTTTTTTCATTATGAATTAATTCTGAGTTCTCTTCAATTAATTCATAAGCTACAGTAATTTCAAATTTTTTAATAACTACTTTTAAGTCTTCAGCTTCTAAAATAGAATCACGTTGAGCATACATGGCTTCACGTTGTTGAGCTAAAATGTTATCATAGTCTAAAACATTTTTACGTTGATCAAAGTTTAATCCTTCTAATTTTTTTTGAGCATTTGTGACGGCTCTTGTAAAGAACTTAGATTTAATATGTTCATCCCCTAAACTTAAAAAGCTTTTTCTAGCTCTTGGAGAAGCAAAACGAACCATTAAATCATCTTCCATTGAAATATAAAACCTTGACATACCAGGATCTCCCTGACGGCCACTTCTTCCTCTTAATTGGTTATCAATACGTCTTGCTTCGTTTCTTTCAACTCCAAAAACAATAAGACCACCAAGTTCTTTTACTTCTTTGCTTAATTTAATATCTGTTCCACGACCGGCCATATTAGTTGCAAGTGTAATTGCTTTTTTTTGTCCAGCTTGAGCAACAATATCTGCTTCTCTATCATGGTTTTTGGCATTAATCATTTCAAAGTGTAAACCCGCTTTTTCTAAGTATCTAGCAATTTGTTCTGATGATTCAACACTTGTTGTACCAATAAGAATAGGATTTCCAATTTCATTATAATGTTTAACATCTAACATTAATTTTTTAAGAGCTGCATTCTTTGTTCCAAATGTAAAATCTGGTTCATCTTTTCTAATAATTGGTCTATTAGTTGGACAAACAACAACTCTTGTATTATAAATCTTAATAAATTCTTCTTCTTCAGTTTTTGCTGTACCTGTCATACCAGATAATTTTGAGTATAAACGATAAAAGTTTTGATAAGTAATTGTTGCTAATGTTGTTGTTTCTTCTTCAATTTCAACTTTTTCTTTAGCTTGTATTGCTTGTTGAAGTCCGTCAGAATATGCACGACCTTTTAAAATTCTCCCTGTAAATTGATCAATCAATTCAACTTCACCAGTAGCAACAGTATATTCAACGCCTTCTTTAAAAGTAAAGTGAGCTTTCAATGCATTTAATATTAAGTGAAAAATTTCAGTATTTTCTAAAGCAAATAAGTTATCCAATGAAAAGAAATCTTTAGCTCTTTTCATACCTGCTTCTGTTAAATAAACTTGTTTTGTTTCTAAGTCAATATCAATGTCTTGTTTTTCATCAACTTTTTGTGCAAATTCATCTGCAGCTTTGTATAAATTAATTCTTGAAGATGATCCACCAGAAATTATTAAAGGTGTTCTAGCCTCATCAATAAGAACAGAGTCGGCCTCATCAATAATTGCATAATTCAGTTCTCTTTGAACTTTATGCTCTTTATTTATAACCATATTGTCTCTTAGATAATCAAATCCTAGTTCTGCATTTGTTGTATAAGTAATATCTGCATGATAAGCTGCTCTTTTTAGATGTTTTGGCATTCTTGTTCCATTAAGACCAACAGTAATTCCCAATAAATCAAAAACTTGACCATTTATTTCAGAGTCACGTCTTGATAAATATTCGTTTACTGTAACAATATGAACCCCTTTTCCTGTTAAAGCGTTTAAATAAGCAGGGAAAAGACCTGTTAAAGTTTTACCTTCACCAGTTCTCATTTCTGCAATATCACCAAAATGTAAAATAATTGCTCCTGTTAATTGCACTTTATAAGCATTTAATCCTAAGACACGATTTGCAGCTTCTCTTGCTAATGCATATGACTCAATGATTAAATCATCAATATTTTCACCATTTGCAATTCTGTCTTTAAATTCTTGTGTTTTGACTGCAAAATCTTCATTTGCTAGTTTTTTCATTTCTGGTTCTAATGAAATAATTTGATCTGCATATTTACCATACATACGAAGTAAACTTTTGTCTGATGCCATTTTGCCTCCTAATAATTAATTTTTTAACTTTAATAATTATAATGATTATAATCTATTTAGTAAAGGAGAAATGACTTTTGAATACAATAAAAAATGAATCAGTTTATTCACAAACTATTGAAATTAAAAAATCAAAATTTATTTGTCATGTAAAACAAGTAAATTCTAAACAAGAATTAGATAATTTTTTAAAAGACTTTTCTTCTGCTGACGCAAAACATAATTGTTATGCATACAAAATAGGCGTTGTAAATATTTTTGGTGGTTATAGTGATGATGGAGAACCAAAAGGAACTGCTGGAAAACCTATTTTTAATGTAATTGAAAAGAATAATTTAACGAATGTTTGTATTATTGTAACTAGATACTTTGGTGGTATTAAGCTTGGCGCTGGCCCTTTAACAAGAGCGTATACTTCAAGCGCAGCAAATATCTTAAAGATTGCTGTAATTGATACTGTTAAAGAATGAAATATTTTGCGAATTAAATTTAATATTAAAAATAAAAAAGAAATTGAACAATTTTTAAATAAAAATAACGTAGAAATTTTAGAAAAAAACTTTTCCAATTTAAATTGCTTATTTGAAATTAATGCTAAAGATAGTCAAATTATTGAAATAAAGCACATGCTTATTTAGCAATTTTTTATTTACCTTTTAGTTTGTTTACCTTAGTGATATAATGTTACTTGTAAGGAATTTGAAAAAATGAATACATTAAATGAAAAACGCACGATATTAATTATCGACGGATATCATTTGCTACATAAGGGTTATTATGGAACTCTTAAGAGAAAAAAATTAGCAACAAACAGAGAAGGTGTGCCTATAAACGCAATTTACACTTTTGTTGCAAAAATTAATCAATTAGTAAAGAAAAACAACTACTATACCATTATCGTTACATTAGATATGGATGAAGGTTGTTGACGTCGAGAACTATATCCAGAATATAAAGCAAAAAGAAAAGAAACTCCCGAAGATTTAGTTCCACAAAAACAAATCATTAGAGAATTTTTAAGTGCGGCCAATATACCTTGATATGAAATGCCAAGATATGAGGCTGATGACATTATGGGAACAATAAACAGAATTGCGACTAATCTTGATTATAACGTTCACATTTTGTCTAATGACAAAGACATATTTCAATTGGTTAGTGATAAAACAACTGTTATTACAAACAATAGTAAAGATGATGCACATATTTTAATTGATAAAGACAAAGTTTTTGAAAAGTTTGGTTGTTACCCAAATCAAGTTGCTGATATAAAAGCATTAATGGGAGATCCTAGTGATAATATCAAAGGTGTTAGATATCTTCACTATGCTCAGGCAATTGAATTACTTAACAAATACGAAAACATAGATTTAATTTTTGAACATATTGATGAAATTAACAAAAATATTGCAAAAAGATTAAATGAAAGTAAAGAATTAATTTTAGTAAATAAAAAAATAACTAAAATTCAAGATCGTCTTCCAATAGGTCGTGTGAATTTAAAACCTTTAAAAGTAAATTGATATGGCTTAGGTAAATTTTTGAAAAAACATAAAATGTGAGCATACGTTGCTGATGTTGAAAAAATGGCTGAATTAGCAAAACAAAACAATATGACTGGAAAGGCAGCAAAGAACAAAAATGTTTCAAACAAAAAATAAAAACTATTTAATTTTAAAAATACTATTATTAAGTTTCTTTATATTAACCATTTCTTTATTTATAATTGGAAGTTTTTTTGACATGCAAATAAATACATGATTTGCTCAAGGGATGGATAACTATTCTTTAAAAATAATTGTTTGAATTTATGAAGAATTAGGAATGACACAATCTTTTGTTTTTATTTTTTGTTTTGTTGCAGTAATACTTGAAGTAACTTATTTTTCATCAAATAAAAGTAATAAGTGGAAAATAATCTTATACATTTATTATGTTGCTTTTCTTGTTTATTGAATAACTTTTAATTTAATTGCAATAATTTCTGCTCCTAATAGAAACGATGGATATGGATCAGGAGTAAACGCGATATTTTTTGAAAGCCAAAAAATTCGACAGTATATTTTAATTTTTTTATTTGTTATTGAAAGTCTTTCTTTTATTTGCTTATTTTACTATTTACGATTTAAATTTTCTAAAAGACAGGATTTATTGGTTAATGGTTATAGAGTTGATGCGATAAAAGCTTTTGTTATTTTTTTATTAACAAGTCTTGTTGTTTGAATAATGAAACCTACTTTTGGTCGCCCTTATTTTTATAGTGTTGACTTTGAAAATATCTTTTACTCTGAGCAAATGAAAGCAGAATGAGCTCAATATTGAATTCAAACCGGGCATACAATTAAAAGTTGGGGTTATCTGAATGGTACAAATGTTGAATCTGTTCCTTATAAAGAATGATGACAAGTTAATGATTTTTTTGGAAATATAACTAGTATTTTTAAACCCTTAGGCTCTGGAGAACCAGGTTGATGAAATATGGATTTCCCATCTGGACATATGAATTCTTCTTTTACAATTTTGTTTGCTGGATATTTCTTTTTGGGAGAAAAAAAGAAAAGAAAAATTAATTGGTATAAATGAGTCATTATAGTCATTTGGTTTATTCATATAAATATAATGCAATACACTCAAATAATTTCAAGAACACATTGAATAACAGATACATCTTTTACAATATCAATTTCACTATTTGCTTTAATTATAAATGGAGCAATTATAGATAAAATAATAAGTAAGTATAACTTAAAGCATAATAAAAACTTTAGATAGGGAGTTACTCCCTTTTTTATTTTTATTATTTTGATAAAATTAAAAAGATTTATTTTTAAGGAGAAAATATGAGTTTAATAGTATTAGATAATATAACACACCAAAATGGTGGAAAGAAATTATATGAAGAATCAAGCATGCGAATCAATAAAGGTGAGCATGTGGCTCTTTTAGGTCCAAATGGTGCTGGTAAAACTACTCTTTTAAACATTATTGCACAAAAAATAGTTCCTGATCATGGTGAAGTTGAATGACATCCAAAAGCAAAAATCGGATATCTTGATCAACATCAAGAAGTTGATATGACAGTTAGTGGGGAAGAATATTTAAGAGACGCATTTAATTATCTTTATGACATAGAAGCACAAATAAATAAAATTTATGAGGACATGGCCATAGAATATAAAGAAGAAGAACTCGTTAAAGCATTGGCTTTGCAAGAAGAATTAAATATAAAAGGTTTTGATAGTATAGATAAACAAATAGGAAATTTAGTAACTGGTTTAGGGATTGAACCTGATAATATTAAAAGACCATTAGGGTCTCTTTCAGGAGGGCAAAGAGGGAAGATTTTATTAGCAAAGTTGTTATTAAAAAATGACGATTTTATTTTGCTTGATGAACCTACTAACTTTCTGGACGTTGAACAAGTTGAATGACTTGTTAACTTTTTACAGAATTATGAAAATGCTTTTTTACTAGTATCTCATGATAGAGACTTTATAAACAGAACAGTAAATATAATTTACGCAATTGAAAATTTAGAAATTGTAAGATACGTAGGAAACTACGATAAATACTTAGAACTTTCTTCTCTAAGAGCTGAGCAATACGATAAAGCTAGAGAATCACAACAAGCACAAATTTCAAAATTGAAGGATTATATAGCAAAAAACGGTGCTAGAGCTTCTACAGCCCGTAGTGCTCAATCTAGACAAAAACAATTAGAAAAAATTGATGTAATGGATGCTAGAAAAGAAAATGCAAAACCTAATATGCACTTTAAATATCGTAGACCTAGTTCTACAGTCATTGTTAAGGCTGAGCAATTGGAAATAGGTTATGACTTTGCCTTAACAAAACCACTAACTTTTGAATTGCGTGAAGGAGAAAAATGTATTGTTAAGGGTTATAATGGAATAGGTAAAACAACGTTCTTAAAAACGATTGCAAACGAAACACCAAAAATTAATGGTGATGTTCAGATTGGACAAGGAGTTTATACTAATTTTTTCCATCAAATTGATGACTTTGAAGAGCATGAAACACCAGTTAGTTATTTATTAACAAGATACCCTCAAATGACTCCAGGAGAGGTTAGAGCTAAAATTGGTATGTTTGGTGTTAAGAGCGATTTAATGATGAATAAAATGAAAGATCTATCTGGAGGAGAACAAACCAAAGTAAGACTTGCTGCTTTAAGTTTAGAACCTAGTAGCTTGTTAATCTTAGATGAGCCCACTAACCACATCGATGTATTAGCTAAAGAATCTTTACTTGATGCAATTAAACAATTTGAAGGTACTGTTCTAATAACTACACACGATATTAACTTTGAAACACAATGGGCTGATAAAGTTTTAAACTTTGAAGACATACTTGGATAATAAAAAGTACCAAAGAAATTTCTGAATTATTTTCAGATTTGTTTGGTACTTTTCTTTGCTTAAAATAATTTAGCAGCTTTAATAACTTCTTCTTTCACTTTTTCCAAGTTCAAAACTGGTGTTTGTTCATTATATGGTGGAATATCCATCATTTCATTTATAATTGGTTCAGCAACTTTCGCTCCTAAAAACTCTAGCATGCCTTTTACATATTCAGTAAACGCAGCATTTGATGTTCCTGCGCCACCTTTAGTTGTTAATAGTTGAACATTTTTAAGATTTGTTAATAACCCTATGGCATTTCCGTCAGTAGAACCTTTATACGTAAAAGTCACGTTTGCAAGTGTTATATGGTCAATATAATTTTTCAATAAAGCTGGAATACTCAAATTGATCATTGAAAAATTTAAAATAACTTTATCTACTGATTTTAGCTGCTCAATAAAATCGAAAGAATCATTTTGATTAAAATAATTTCCTATATTATTTCTTGTTAATGTTTTTTCTGCCATTGCTGTTTTATTTAAATCTAAGTAAAAAAAAATCATCATTTGAATTTATTTTTTTGTACTCTTCTATAAAAAGATTTGACATAGCAAGCGAATCAGAATTTTCTAATTGAGAAACACTTGAATTTATAACTAATATTTTACTCATATTATTTTCCCTTCATTTGTATTTTTTTATATACATATATATAATAAATCTAAATAAACAAATATGTAAGTACAAACTTTAATGTTATATACTTACAAAAAAGAAAGTAGAAATTATGGAAGAATTTTGCCCTTTAGAATATACATTAAGTTTTATTAAATCAAAATGAATTATTTTAATAATACGTGAGCTTTCATTTGGAAAATTAAGATTTAATGAATTGGAAAAGAAAATAAATGGAATTAGTCAAAAAGTTTTAACTGCAAATTTACGTTTCTTAGAAGAAAATGATCTTGTTTATAGAAAAGTATATCCTGTGGTTCCTCCAAAAGTTGAATATTCATTAACCGAGTTAGGCAAATCTCTTGAACCTGTCTTAAAACAAATGACTGAATGAGGAATAGCAAATAATAAAAATAAGTCTTCTTAAATCAAGACTTATTTAATTAAACATTCCTGACAAATTATACAAGTTTTATTATTTGCTTTGCAAATGTACATTTGTTGTTTAGTTAATGAATAATCATTTTCACAACAACTACAAATATTCTTATCTAATGTTTTTGCTTCTAAAATTAGTTCATCTGACAATTGTTTTTTTAAATATTCTTTATATATTTTTGATCTATTCGGTTTTTGATTAAATTTTTTTTCATACATTTCTTCTAAAATTAGTGTTTCATCATTTAAATAGATATTTACTTGCTTTCCACCTAATTTATTAATAATCTTTACTTTTATATTGTTCATTGTATTACCTCTTTTAAGTTTAATTATACTACTTCAAATATTTTATATACATATTTTATATACATATTTAAAAATAAATGATACTATTAATTTAAGGAATATTTTCCTTGGAGGTTCATATGTCAAATAACAAATGTACTTGTCAAAATTGCAGCTGTGCTGATTGTAATTGCAATAATTCTAAAGAATGCAATAATTGCACATGTTCAACAACTGAATGTCATTGCGACTAATAAAAAATTTAGCCTAAAAAAGCTAAATTTTTTTATCTTTTTGGAAAAAATTTTCTTATTGCGTTTTCTCTTGTTATTTCTGCAACATCAGATCTATTCATTTTTTTTATGTTAGCGATTGCATCTACAACTAATGGTAAATATTTTGGTGCATTAGTTTTTTTGTTATAAGGTTTAGGTGTATCATATGGTGCGTCAGATTCAACAACAATACTATTCATTGGTAATTCTTTAACAACCTTTTTCAAATTTTTATCTCTTGTTACTTGGCCATTAATAGAAATTAAAATTCCCTTTTCAATAAACTTCTCAGCAATTTCTAAACTTTCATTAAATGCATGTAAAACTGCATTAAAATACTTTTCTTTTTTCAATATAGATAATACATCTTCATAAGCATCTGTTGATCCTTCGATATCTTTAACATGCAACATTAAAGGTAAACTCATTTTTTTGGCTAACTTTACTTGTTTAGTAAAACTAGAAATTTGTTGTGCCTTAAATTCCAAACCTCTTGAATAATCTAAACCAGTTTCACCAATTCCAACTACTTTATCAGCATTAGCTAATATTTCTAATGTATTATAAGCTTCATCAGTAAAGAACTGTGCGTGAGTTGGATGAATACCAACTAAAGCTCATACATGTTTATTTTTTTGTGCTTGCACAAGTGCAACTTTTGATGATTTAATATCATAACCTACATTATTAATAATATCTACACCTGATTTCTTTGCTTCAGATGCCATTTCACTACTTGTTATTTCGTTCTCAATATAAATATTGTCATTTAAGTGACAATGTGTATCGTATACTCCTGCCATTATGTAATCCTCTTTTTTCTCTTACTCTATAATTATAAAACTTTTTTAAATATTAAAAATTAGTTTGGCGTTGTTAGTTGTAACTTGTATCACTTCTTCTTTTGATTTATTTTTTAATTCAGCAATTTTTTTAACGGTAAGATTTATATGTTTCGGCTCATTAAGTTTTCCTCTGTATGGGTGAGGTGTTAAATATGGCGCATCAGTTTCTACTAGCATTTTTTCAAGTGGTATTATTTTAACTGCTTCTTGCAATGTCTTGGCATTTTTAAATGTTACAGCTCCTCCAATATTAATATAACAACCTAAATTTAAAAATTTATTTGCATACTCCTGATTTGCGGAAAAACAATGAATAATAACTTTTTTAACATTAGATTCTTTTAAGATCTCTAAAACATCATCATATGCTTCATAAACATCTACTTGATCCCTAATGTGAATTTGTAAAACTTTATTATATTTATTAGCCAATTTTATATGTTCTTTAAAAAATTTTTTTTGAAGTTCAATATCATCTTTTGTATAAAAATAATCTAATCCAGTTTCCCCAACAGCTACAACCTCTTCATTTAAAATTAAGTTTTCTAATTGTTTCATAACTTCCAAGTTATTTTTTGAAACATCATTTGGATGTATAGCTATTGCTGAAAAAATAATTGACTTATATTTTTTAGCCAACTCAACAGACTTAATACTTGATTCTAAATCAAAGCTTGCACATAAAAAACCTTCTACATCATTATCAAAAGCTTCTTTTATCATATCTTCAATCATTTCTTCATGGTATTTATAATTATCGTTAAAATGAATATGAGCATCAAATATTTTAGTATTTTTCATTTATTAATTCCCTTTGCTTGTTGTTTTCATAATATTGATTATAAACTTTTAGTGATATAATTAAAATAATAAAAAGGAGATTATTTTTATGAGCAAATTATTAGTATTAAATGGATCAGTTATTCCAAGTGAAAAATCAAATTCTCATGAAATGGCTAGAATATTTTTAGAAGAGTACAAACAAGCAAATCCAAATGATGAAATAATTACTTTGGATTTAAATAAATTAATTGTTGGTACAAAAACTTTGACAACTGAAACTTTTTCTACATACTGAAGTGATGAAGAAGGAATGAAATATATTAATCAACTTAAAGAAATTGATAAACTTCTGATTATTGCACCAATGTATAATTTTCATGTTTCAGGAATGTTAAAAAATTATATTGACCATGTTGCATTGGCAAATCAAACTTTTTCTTATAAATATTCAACTAAAGGTGCAAGCATAGGTTTACTAGACAAATTAAAAGTGCAAATTCTTGCTACTCAGGGAGCACCAAAAGGATGATATCCATGAGGTGATCATGTTGCTTACTTAAAAGGAACATGAGAATTTTTAGGAGCTAAGGTCAGTGATCCAATTTTATTGGCTGGAGTTAAGGTTGAACCATTAGGCTCACAAACTCCAAATCAAATTGTTTCAACAATCTCAGAAGAAATTAAAAAAGCAGCTAAAGCGTTTTAAAAAGACAAACTTTGTAAGTTTGTCTTTTTAATTTGTTGCCTTTTTGTTTGCAGCATCTAAACATTTTTTTAAGATTTCTTCAAACTTATTTTCATCTAGAACTTTTTGACCTTCAATTGTTGAACCATTAGGCACACAAATTTGATCAATCATTTTTCTTAAATCTATTTTTGAATTTGTTGCATTTTTTATGCTTCCTATTATTGCTGTTTCAACTATTCTATAAGCTTGCTCTTTCTCAAATCCATTTTGAACAGCATAGTCGACAATTCCTTTAAGAAAAGTAAATGAATAAGCTGGTAAGCAACCTGAAATTGCTGTTAACGTTCCAAATTTTTCTTCATCAACTAACTCAACTATTCCACATAATGAAAATAAATCACTGACAAGTTTTAAATGTTCTTTAGTTGCATTCTGAGTTGCTAATGCAGTTACTGACATCTGAATTGAAGCATTCATATTAGGCATCATCCTAATAAGAGAAATATCTTTATTGTTTTTAAACTTATTTCTAAGCCTATCAATAGTTACTGCATTTGCCATACAAACAATAACCTTATTTTTTAAATCTAATTCATCTAAATTTTCACAAAGCGGATCTACATCTATAGGTCTAGTACCTATGACGATAACGTCAATATTTCTAATTTCAATTTCTTTTAAATCTTTTAAAGATTTTAATTCAGGTATATCACTTATAACTTTTTCTTGCACCTCTTTAATAGCATCAAAACCATAAACATCTATTAAGTGATTTTTATCAGATAAAACACCTTTTACTAATGATGAACCCATATGTCCAAGACCTATAAACAAAACTTTTTTCATGGTACCTCTATTCTTATGTTTAATTTTATCAATAAAAAAATAACCTTAAAGGTTATTTAAAAAATTTTATTTAATTAGATTTAATGTATCTTTACATATCATTAATTCTTCATTAGTTCTAACTGCTAAAACTTTTATTTTTGATTCAGCAGTTGAGATATATTTATATTCTCCATAGCTTTCTTCATTTTTAGTTTGATCTAATTTTAAGTCTAGTAAAGGTAATTTCTCAATAATTAATTGTCTTGTATAAATTGAATTTTCACCAACACCAGCTGTAAAAACTAATCCATCAATATCATGGCCTAGTAAATTAGCAAATCTGACTATATAATCTGCTGCAACTTGAGTATATTTATTTAAAGCTCTTTGATAATCTTTATCTCCTGAGAAATATCCCCCTGTCACATCACGCATATCACTAGATTTTCCACTTAGTCCTAGCAAGCCAGACTCTTTATTTAATATATTTGTTATTTTTGAAACATCTGCATTTAATTGTTTACACATATATTCAATGATTGAAGGGTCAATATCACCACTTCTTGTTCCCATCATTACACCAGCGAGAGGAGTTAGTCCCATTGTTGTATCAAATGATTTACCATTTTTGATGCAAGTTATACTTGCACCATTTCCTAGGTGACAAACAATTAAATTCAATTTATCCTTTGGTTTATTTAATACTTCAGCCATTTTTTCAGCTATGTATTGATAGCTAATTCCATGGAACCCATATTTTCTTACTCCATGTTCTGTATATCATGAATATGGAGTTGCATATAAATATTGTTCTTCAGCCAAGGTTTGATGGTATGCAGTATCAAAACAAGCAACCATTTTAGCTTTTGGCATAACTTTCTTAACAGCTTCAATTGCTGTTATAGCTCCTGGATTATGTAAAGGAGCTAATTTAACTGCATCCTTAATTGTTGCAAAAACTTTTTCATCAATAATTGAAGATTTACTAATTGTTCCACCATGAACAACTCTAAATCCTACAGCATTAATGTCATCAACATTACTAATTATATTTAGTTCTATTAATTTTTCTAAAATAAATTTTATTGCAACTTCATGATTAGGTAAATCAACACTATATTCATATTTGTTACCTTCATATTTAAATGAAACAGCTCCGTCAACTGTTATTCTTTCAGCTAAGCCATCAAGAATATCAATTGGATTTTTAATATCAGAGTCGTTAAATAGTCTAAATTTAATTGAACTACTTCCTGCATTAACTACTAAAATCATACTACGCCTCCAATGCTTGATAAATTGTAATAATTGCTGTATTCATAATATCAGTTAAAGTTGCACCACGGCTTAAGTCATTAACTGGTTTATTAAATCCTAAGATAAATGGACCAATTGCTTCGTATCCACCCATTCTTTGAGCAATTTTATAACCTATGTTTCCTGCGTTAATGTCAGGGAACACAAACACATCAGGTGTTTGTTTAGTTAGTTTACAATCTTTAAATTTTTTATCTCTAATTTCTTTATCCCATGCTGCATCGAATTGAATTTCTCCAGCATAGTTAAAGTCAACTGATTCCCTATTTAATAGTTCGACAGCCTCTTTAACACGAACAACATCTTCTCCGGCTCCTGATCCTGCAGTTGAATAACTTAACATTGCAACTTCTGGATTTTGAACACCAAACGATTGTGCAAACTTAGCTGTCATTTTAGCAATGTCAGCTAATTGCTGACTTGTTGGTTTTAAGTTTAATGCACAGTCTGTAAAGAAATAATTCTCATCGCCTTTATTCATAATGAATACACTTGCTGCTAAAGCAACATCTGGTGATGTTTTAATAATTTGCAATGCAGGTCTAATAGTATCAGCTGTAGTATAAGTTATTCCGCATAACATACAATCTGCTTTTTCCATTTTAACTAACATAGCACCAATATAGTTTGCATGCTCCATTAATTTTGTTGCTTGCTCCAAATTAGTTTTTTCTTTTCTTAGTTCCATAAATTTTTTAACTAATGGCTCTTTGTCAAGTTTATCAATTGCAATAACTTCAATTTTTTCATTTAAAGTATTTGGTATTGATTCATGTTTTTGAAATAGCATAATCACTTTTGAAATATTTTCTTTTACTAAAGTATTTGCTACTTCTTGAATTTTTGGTTCCTCACCTTCGGGTAAAACAATAGTTTTTTTATGATCTGAATTTACAAGAATTTTTTTAATTTGTTCTACTGAATACATATTATAGATTTAAAGATTTTCCTGATTCTAATGCTTCAGCAGCTTCCCCAATTGCTTCACTCATTGTTGGGTGAGGGTGGATAGCTCTTGCTAATTCTGTAATAGTTCCTTCACATTCAATTAATGTTGTGAATTCTGAGATCATATCTGTTGCTCTATTTCCAATAATATGTGCTCCTAATAATGTCTTATATTTAGGTTCACAAATAATTTTTACAAATCCTGTTGTGTCATCATCAGCTAATGCTTTTCCAATAGCTGCAAATGGGAATTTAAATGCTTTGTACTCAATTCCTTCAGCTTTTAATTGTTGTTCTGTTTTACCAATCATTGCAATTTCTGGGTGTGAGTAAATACAACTTGGAATTTTTGAATAATCCATTTTCATATCTTCTGCCCCTGGTTTATTAGCTTTTTTAGCTATTCTATTAGCAGTTACAATACCAGCGTGTGAAGCTACATGCGCTAACATAATTTTACTTGTAACATCACCAATTGCATAAACACCATCCAAGTTTGTTTCACCATACTCATTCGCAATAATTGATTTACGCTCTGATAATTCTAAACCAATGTTTTCAAAGCCTTTAGTTACTGTTTTTCTACCAATTGATTCTAAACAGTAATCAGATTTAACTTCTTGATTTTTACCATCAATTTCAAATACAACTGATTTTCCTTTTACTTCTTTTACTTTTGCGTTAGTAAAAATTTCAATTTTGTATTTATCTTTTAATATTTTTGTCATTAATGAAGTAACTTCATTATCTAACATAGGAAGGATTTGAGGTGCTCCTTCAAGAACAGTAACCTTTGTTCCTAAAGCTGCAAATAAACATCCAAATTCAATTCCAATAACCCCTCCACCAATAACAGTTAAAGTTTTTGGTATTTTAGGTAATGAAAGAATTTTTGTTGAATCAATTAAAAAACCTTTTTCTCTTCCTTCTGGAAAACCAGGTAAAGGTAATTCATTTGGAACAGATCCGCTAGCAATAATTAAATTATCACAATGATATTTTTTTCCTTCAACAACAACTGTATTTTTATCTAAAGCTGATGCTTCACCAATAATTTGTTTTACACCATTTTTAGTTAATAAAGCCTTAACTCCACTAGTTAATTTATTAACAACACCATCTTTACGCTCAAGTGCTTTATCTCAATTAATATTTGGTTCTTCTTTTGTTTTCATATCAATTCCTAAGTTTGCAGCTTTATGAACTATATCTTCAAAAACTTTTGCTGTTCTTAATAATGATTTTGTTGGTATACATCCAACATTCAAACAAACACCACCATAATATTGTTTTTCAATAATTAAAGTTTTTAATCCTAGTTGTGCTGTTTTAATAGCTGAAACATAGCCTCCAATTCCAGCTCCAACAACAATTACATCAAAACTTTCTTCAATGTCTGTGTGTTTTGTAGCAACAGGTTGTTGATTTACAATTGATTGAGCTGCTTGTTGAGTTGGTGCTGGTCCTCTACTAGGAATAAGATCATTTGATACGGGTGTTGAGCCAACAACACTTGCATTTTCTTCTTCAGCTGCTGGTGCTGCTGAAGTTTTTTCAACTGAATCTTTACCATCATCAATTTCAACAACTACATCACCAACTTTAATTTCTTGTCCTTCTGAAATTAAAAGTTTTGCAATTTTTCCTCCAACTGGTGCTGGAATCTCTGAGTTCACTTTATCTGTTTCAACAAAAAATAAAGCATCTCCTTCTTTAATTTCTTGCCCTAATTTTACAAGAACTTCTGCTACTTTTCCTTCAGTAAGTCCTTCTCCAATATCAGCAAATTTAACTTTAAACATCTTGCTTCTCCTCTTTTACATTAATAGTAATGCTGGATTACTTAAATAATTTTCTACTTTCATTAAGAATCTTCCGGCATCTCCACCATCAATTATTCTATGATCACATGTCATTGAGAATGGCATGATTCATCCTGCTTTGATTTCATCTTTCACAAAAACAGGAGTTTTTGTCATTGTTCCTACTCCTAAAATAGCTGATTCTGGTGAATTAATGATAGGAGTTGCATAGTCTAACCCAACTGATCCAAAGTTTGAAACTGTAAAAGTTGCATCTTTCATTTCAGTCATAGCTAATTTACCATCTCTTGCCTTTTTAGCTAATTCTCCAATTTTATTTGCTATTTCAAAAATAGTTAAATGATTAGCACCTTTAATAACAGGTACCATTAAACCTTTTTCTGTATCTACTGCAATACCAATATTAATATTGTGAACTTGTAAAATTGCATTATTTTCTGTATCAATACGTACATTAATATTTGGCATCTCTTCTAATACTTTAGCTGCTGCTTTAACAATAAATGCTAAGTAAGTAAGTTTGATCCCTTTTGATTCACACCCATCTTTTAGCATTGCACGCATTTCATAAGTTGGAGTTATGTTAATATTTTTCATTCCTGTGAATGCTGCATTTTCAGAATGAGATTTAACCATTGCTTTAACAGTTGCTTTTCTAATTCCATTCATTGGGATTGAGTCTCATGATAGAGGTGCATCAATTTCAACAGTTTTAGATGCTGCTGGTTTTGTTGCAGAATTTGAACTTACTACAGGTGTTGAATCTAAGTCAGAAACTAAAATTCTTCCATGAGGTCCTGTTCCTTTAATTGTTGATAAATCTATTTTTTTATCAGCAGCAACTTTTCTTGCTAGAGGCGTTGCTTTTACACCACTATTTGAAATTTCATTTTTTGTTGATGCTGTAGCTCTTGAAGCAATCACGTCATTTGATACAGGTGTTGAACCAACAACGCTTGCATTTTCTTCAACTGGTTCATTTTTTGTTTTAATTTCAGCAACTGGAGTTACTTCAGCAACACCTTTACCATCATCAATTTCAATAACTACGTCTCCAACTTTAATTTCTTGACCTTGAGAAATCAAAATGTTTGCAATTTTTCCTCCAACTGGTGCTGGAATTTCTGAGTTCACTTTATCTGTTTCAACAAAAAATAAAGCATCTCCTTCTTTAATTTCTTGCCCTAATTTTACAAGAACTTCTGCTACTTTTCCTTCAGTAAGTCCTTCTCCAATATCAGCAAATTTAACTTTAAACATAATATTCTAATTCCCCTCTAACTAAAATTTGTAATCAAGCACTTTTTTGATTGATTCAACAACTTTCTGTGGATTCACTTGGTGGTATCCTTCACCTCTGTCATAAGGAATAACAACATCATAACCAGTACATCTTGATAATGGTGCTTTTAATGAATCAAAACAATGTTCATTAACAGTAGCAATAATTTCAGCTGGAACACCAAATGATCTAACAGCTTCACTAACCACTAATAATCTTCCTGTTTTTTTAACTGATTCAATAACCATCTTTTTATCTCATGGTTGAATTGAGCGTAAGTCAATTAATTCAATTGATGCTGAAGGGTGAGTTGATTTAATCATTTCAACTGCTTTCATACAGTCAACTGTTTGAGCTCCATAAGTAACAATTGTTAAATCATTTCCTTCTTGAATTTTGTATCCTTCACCAATTGGAACTGTGTAGTAACCATCTGGTACTTCTTGTTTAAATGCACGATATAGTTTTGTAGGTTCTAAAACAATAATTGGATCTGGTGATTCGATAGCAGCCAATAATAAACCCTTTGTATCATATGGTGTTGATGGCATAACTGTTTTAATACCTGGAATATGAGCAAATATTGCTTCCAATGCTTCTGAGTGGTGTTCTAAAGCTCTAATTCCACCACCCATTGGCATTCTAATAACCATAGGTGCTGTTCATTTTCCACGACTTCTATTTCTCATACGTGAAATGTTTGCAATAATGTTTTGCAATGCTGGCAATCCTAATCCTTGGAACTGTAATTCAACAACTGGTTTCATACCATTCATTGCCATCCCCATTCCTACACCAGCAAACATAGCTTCTGAAATTGGAGCATTAAAACTTCTTTCAATTCCAAATTTTTGTTGTAATCCTTGAGTAGCTCTGAAAACTCCACCTTCTGTTCCAACGTCCTCACCAAAAACAATAACGTTTTTATCACGTTCCATTGCAACTTCAAGAGCTTCAGTAACCGCTTTAATATTATTAATAACTGCCATTAGTGGTGTCCTCCGTCTTTTGATTCTGGGTATTTAGCAAAGAATTCTTTTGCTTCTGCTAATTGTTCTTTTAAATCTTCTGTCATTTCAGCATATTGATAATTGAAAATATCTTCAATTGGGTAGTTTTTATTTGCTTCAACTCAAGCAAATTCTGCTGCAATGTGTTTATCTTGTTCTTCGTTTAATGCAGTTTGTTTTTCTTCACTTCAAATTCCTTTAGCGATCATGTAAGCTTTTAATCTTATCAAAGGTTCATAAGGAACTTTATCTTCAAATTCACCTTTTGGACGGTAAACGTCTGGAGAATCTGATGAAGAGTGAGCTCCAAGTCTATAAGTATCAAACTCTATTAAAACTGGACCATTCCCGCTTCTTGCAAAATCAACCGCTTCTTTTGCAACAGCATAACTGGCTAAGAAATCATTACCATCAACTTTAATTGACGGCATTCCTGTAGCAATTGCTTTAACAGCAATATTTAATGATTTTGTTTGTTGTTGTGTTGGAGTTGAAATAGCTCATTTATTATTTTCACAAATAAATACAACAGGAACTTCATGTAACTTAGCAAAGTTCATTGCTTCATAAGTTTCACCTTCACTCATTCCACCGTCCCCAGTTGTTGTAACAGCAACACCATTTCTTCCTTGGTATTTTTCAGCAAAAGCTAATCCTGTAGCTTGTGAATATTGTGAACCAATAATAATGTTTGGTGGTAATGAATTAACACCATCTGGTGCTTTTGCTCCAGCTTCGTTTCCAACTCAATATAACATAATGTTTCTAATTGATTGACCCATTGTTAATCAAGCTGCATTGTTTCTATAACCTGAAACAAAGAAATCAGTTTTTGGATCAATTACCATTGTATATGCAACCTCACAAGCTTCTTGTCCTGTTGAAGTTAAGAAAGATAATAATCTTCCTTGTCTTTGCATTTTGTTTTGGTAATCGTCTTGTCTTCTTGAAAGATTCATGATTGAATATGCTTTAATTAATTCTTCATCTGAAATAGATGGAGCTAATTTAGGATTAATGATTTTTCCATCTTTATCCATTACACGAACAATTTCATCTTTTTGAGGATCAAATTTTCCTATATATTTCATATATTTCCCTTTCTTAGTTGAATATTAAATTCAAAATATCTTCTGATTCAAAATTATCACCAAATATCTCTTTTAATGAAAATTTTTCTAAGATATTTTTTACTGTATGATAATCATAATCAGCGTTTATTAATGCAAACTCAAGCGCTTCAGTACCTATGTAACCTAAAAAGTCACCAAATATTTTAATGTTTTGAATTTTACCTTTGTCTACATTAATTTTTATTTCAGTCAAACCTTTTGATTCTAAATATTTTTTGTTTGTTATTTCAAAATTTTCATTTTTAGCAAAAGTTCATTCACGTAATGCATATTTTTCATCATAACTTTTCTTAATAGCAAGGTTCTGTGAATCATTAAATTCTATTCATTTAATTTCTTCATTTTTAGTGTAGCTATTTATTATATTTTTAATAAAATCTTCAAGTTCAATATCCTTATCTAAACTATTTAAAATAGCTTTAATATTCGCAACTCTTGCGGGTTTAGATTTAACCTTTTGATGTTTGATTTTTTCTGGGTCAACATTTAAATATTTTAAAATTCTTGGTAATTCAACATCAAACAATAATGTCCCATGTTGTAAAATTTTTGTATTTGTTTTTAGCTGAGCATTCCCTGAAATTTTGTAACCATCTATTTCAATATCATTTCGTCCTGAAAAGTTTGCATTTAAACCTTCACTTCTTAAATATTCAATTATTGGTTTTAAGGCCACTTCAAAGTTTGATTGCGAATCAATATCATTGTTAACAATAAGTGAATAACATACATTTCCCATATCTTGGAAAACTGTTCCTCCACCTGTGTTTCTTCTTATAATTTTTACTTCATCTTTCATCGCCTCTGCAATGTTTATTTCAGCATATGTATTTTGGTTTCTTCCAACAACAATAGTGTCCTTGTTTTGTCAAATATACAAAATAGGATCATTTGTTGAATAATGATACGTTAAAAATTCTTCAACAGCTAAGTTATAAGCTGGATCATTTGATTTTGAAATTATTAAATTAATCATTAATTATTTTTTAAAGTAGTTTAACCCTAATACTTCTAAACCAGCTAAAGTAACAAAATTGTATGGTTTATTGAAGTGAGGTAAGAAGAAAATATCAACTAATGGTAATTCATCAATAGTTAATTCTTTTTGAATTCCTAGTGAAAGCATATACATAATTTCTGTATGGTTGTTTTCACTGGCTACTTGAGCTCCAATAATTTTTCTTGATTTTTTGTCTCATACTAATTTTATTCAAGCTTCTTTGTATGTTGACATAAATTCAGGACGATCTGAATCTGATAATAAAATCGCTTCATAATCTAATCCCATTTTTTTAGCACTTGTTTCACTTACACCTGCTGATGCCATTTTGAATCCAAACACTTCAATACCATTCGCTCCAGTAAATCCAGGTGAAGGTAATTTATTTCCGTTAACAATATTAGCTGCTGCTAAAATACCTGTTCTAACTGCTGTAGTAGCTAATTGAATTGGCATTTCCATATTTAATGCTTTATTAAATACTGTTGAGCAATCTCCAATTGCATATATATCTGGGTTTGATGATTGACAGTAATCATTTGTTATAACAGCTTTTCTGTCACTTAATTCAACAACACCTTCTAAAGGTTTAGTTTGAGCAACAACTCCAACTGAGAAAATTACATAATCAGTTGCAATTTCTTCTTTATCTGTAACAACATGAGTAACTTTACCATTTGTTCCTTTAAATTCTTTAACTCCTTGGCTTAAAGCTAATTTAACTCCAGCTTTTTCCATTCTGTCTTCAACATGTTTTGTAAATTCAGCATCATAATAAACAGGCATAATTCTGTCAGCAAAGTCAACTAAAGTAACTTCTTTACCATGAGCAACAAATGCATCAACTAATTCAACTCCAATGTATCCTGCTCCAACAACTGTAACTTTTTTAATTGAATCATCTAAGTTAGCTTTTTGAATTACTTTTGCATGATCATAATTTTTACAAATTTGAACACCATTTAAATCCAATCCTGGGATTGGTGGTAATAATGGTCATGTACCTGTAGCAACAATAACTTTATCGTAACTATCTTCAAATGTTTCACCCGTTTCTAAATTTTTAATTAAAACGGTTTTTTTGTCAGCATCAATTGAAACTCATTCGTGTTTCATTTTAACAACAATGCCTTCTGATTCTAAAATTTCTGGTGTTGCATAAAATAGACCGTTTGGATCTTTAACCTCACCTTTAACTCATAAGGCTATTCCACAACCTAAAAAAGAAATAACATCGTTTCTGTCGTATGTTACAACTTCAATTTCTGGGTTCAGTCTTTTTAATGTTCTAACAGCAGTAGTTCCTGCGTGGTTAGTACCTAAAACTATAACTTTCATATAATAACTCCTTTTTAAAATATTTTTATAGAAAAAATATCTTTACTATTTATTCTTTTTTGGAAAATTTTTCAAAAATAACAAAAAAATATAAAAAATATTCCTAAATATTATTATACTCTTATTGTTTAAATAATAAATACCAAAACCACATAAGATAATAAGAAATAAAGTCTTTTTAAAAATAAAAATGACTTATTAAGTCATTAGTTTACTCTTTTAAAAATTATTTTTTTGTCATTTAATTTATTAAAATTAATTTCATTTCATTCTTTTAATTTTTCAAATGAAAGATTTACATTTTCCAAACCTATCTGCTCAATCATATTTTCATAATTTTCAACAAGTATAGGTTTCATTAAATAAACAATTATGCTTAAACTTCTTTGCAATGTTGCCATAACATTTTTTAATTCATTAAAGTTTTCTTCCTTAGCTAAATTTCAAGGCATTTTTTCTTCAATATATTTATTACATACATTACCAAGATCTAAAATATTTCTTATAGCATCACTAATTTTATATTGATCCATATTAATAATATATTGATCAATTGTTTCTTTTCCTTTTATTATTAATTCACTATCATATTTAACATTTGTTATATCTAAATAACCTTCAAAGTATTTGCTTATCATTTGGTTTGTTCTTGAAATTAAGTTACCTATATTATTTGCTAAATGAGCATTAAAAGATTCAATAAATAATTCTGTTGTAAAATTACCGTCTTTTTCTGTTGGAAGTTCATAACCCACATAAAATCTTAATGCGTCTGCTCCATACTCATTAATTAACTCAACAGGATCAATAACATTACCTAAAGATTTACTCATTTTTGTATCTTTGCTTAATATTCATCCATGTCCTAATAGATGTGTTGGTTGACGTAAATCTAATGCTTTTAAAATTATTGGTCAGTAAATTGAATGAAATCTAATAATCTCTTTTCCTGCCAATTGAAGAATTTCAGTATTTTCATCATTTCAAAATTTATCAAAGTTAGTATGATCTTCTTGCATATATCCAAGAGCAGTTATATAGTTTGTTAAAGCATCTAATCAAACATATACAACATGATCAGGATTTTCTTTAATTGGTATCCCCCATGAAAATGAAGTTCTTGTAACTGATAAATCTTTTAATTCAGGTTTAACAAATGAATTTAGCATTTCGTTTCTTCTATAAGCTGGTATTAAAAAGTCGCTTGCTAAAACTTCATTTTCCATAAAGTCTTGAAATAAAGATGTTTTTAAAAAATATGTTTCTTCTTTAACTAACTCCAATTTTGTATTTGATATTTTACACATATTGTTTTCATCAATTTGATCAGCGTTAAGAAATTCTTCGCAGCTTACACAGTAAAGCCCTTCATAGTTTCCCTTGTAGATAAAACCATTTTCTAAAAGCAAACTAAAAATTTTTTGAACAGTTTTTTCATGATACTCATCAGTAGTTCTAATAAACTTTGTGTAATCTATTTTCAATGCATTTCAAAGAGTTTTGAAGCTCTCAACTTTATCTTCTAAATATTCCATTGGAGTTTGACCAGCTTCGTTAGCTTTTTGTTCAATCTTTTGACCATGTTCATCGCTTCCAGTTAAGAAATATGTTTCATAACCTTGCATGTCTTTATATCTTTTCAAAATATCAGCAAGTGTTGTTGTATAAGCATGTCCAATATGTAAATTTCCACTTGGATAATAAATTGGTGTTGTTACGTAAAATTTTTTAGGCATATATGATACCTCTTTCTATAAATCTAATTATTTATAATTTTATCAAAAACAATTAAAAATAAGTTTAACTTATATTTTTTTGTCATGCATGTTAATATTAACTTGTAAGAAGGCAGAGGTAGCGAAAGCTTGAGAAATACTCTTAGAACCTGATCTAGTTAATACTAGCGTAGGAAGTCCTAAAATATTTTGTTATTCTGTCTTTTTATGTAGGAGGTTCTTTTACATGAAAAGATATTTTTATTTGAAAATCAAAAAAATTGGAACTAAGGACATAGCCGTTATGGGATTGATGCTCTCATTGTACTTAGTTTTAAATTTAATTGCTGGTTACACAATACCACCATTTTTTATTACATTAAATTTACAATTTATTCCGTTATTTGTTTTAGCATGTTATACAGACTGGCTTAGAACTTTAATTGTTGTAATACTTGCAGGAATAATAGCATTTTTTATGCCTGCTAATTATGATTCTGCAATCCCTTTAGCTTATATTTTTGATTATTTTATTCCATTATTGTTAGTCTCATTGTGTAGTATATTTATTCCTAGAGAATTTGTTATAAATCCAAAATATGAATTAGAAAATAACTCATTTTGAAATAAAACAAAAAAGAACATGAAAGTAGTTTTGTTTTGAATAGTCCATCAATGAGTTTTTATCTTAATAATAACTATTTATGTATTTCTAGGATTTTGATCTAAAACTTTTGGTGGAGTTTTATTTTATGGACAATATGCTCCAGAAGGGCAAGGAGTGTGAATCTATTCAATAAGTGTTAATGCTGTTAATTCTATATTCGATTGAATTCTGTATCTGATCACAATTCCGATTACTTGTTATACTTTAAAACCTTTAAAAGAAAAGATGTATTAAAAAAGTGCTAAACAAAGCACTTTTTTAATTTTTTATAATTCCTTAGTTTTCATAAATTCTTGGAATCATGTAAAAGATTTTTTCTTAAATCTATCCCCTGTTCCTTTATGATAATCATCATAATCAACAAAGATTAAACCATATCTTTTTGACATTTCATTTGTTGATAAACTTACAACGTCAATTGGAGTTCACATTGTATAGCCAAATACATCAACCCCGTCTTTAATTGCTTCGTTTATTTGTTCAAAATGTTTAGCTAGATATTCTATTCTATAATCATCTTCAACAGTTTTATTTTTATCTAACTGTTCAACAACACCTATTCCGTTTTCAGAAATAAATAATGGTACTTGATATCTATCTCATAATTGATTTAAAGTAATTCTTAAACCTATTGGGTCAATTTGTCATCCTCATTCAGTAGCTTTTAAGAAAGGATTTTTGCCACCCAACATTAAATTGCCCCCAGCAGCATCTTTTAATTCTTTTGAAACTGTTGAAGTCATGTAGTAACTAAAAGTTATATATTCAACATTATTTTCTTTAATTACTTTTAATTCCTCTGGAGTTGCTTCAAATTTAATTCCCTTTTCTTCAAAGTATCTTTTTGAATATGTTGGATATTCTCCTTTTAACATAACATCATAATAGAAGTATCTTTGCATTTGTTGGCTAGATAAATTTTCTCAAATGTTAACGGGATTACAATCTGATGAATAAGTTGTCATATTTGCAACCATGCACCCCATTTTAATGTTGCTAGAAATTGTTTTTGCAATCTCAATAACCTTAGCTTGAGCATAAAATTGATTATGTAAACCTTGATATGCTGCATTCATATATTCTTTTTCAGAGCTAAAGTTTTCTCTGAAAATTCCTAAACCTGTTGTAGGAGCTAATGGTGCTACATTGATTTCATTAAAAGGTAATCAGTATTTAACTAAATCCTTATATTCTTTCATAATGACAGTCGCAAATTTAACAAATAAATTAATTACTTGCTTATTTGATCAACCACCATATTTTTTTGCTATTGGATATGGAACATCATAATGTTGAATAGTTAGCATAACTTCCATTCCATTTTTTTTACATTCTTCAAAAACTTCTTTATAAAATTTTAAACCTTGTTTGTTTGGTTCTTTTTCATCACCATTAGGAAAAATTCTTGATCAAGCAATTGACATTCTATAAATGTTCATTCCTGCTTCTTTAAATAAAGCAATGTCTTCTTTGTATCTGTGGTAAAAATCTATACCTATTCTTTTTGGATAGTGTAGTCTCTCTTTGTTTTCAATTGATTTTTCATAATCTTTACGAGTATAGTTGTTTAATTCATGAACACTTTTTCTATCTAAGTTTGGGTTAAAAGGTCTCATTTCAGCAATGGTTAACGATTTTCCGTCAACATCATATGCTCCCTCTACTTGTGAAGCTGAAGTAGCTCCTCCTCACAGGAAATCTTTTTTAATAAATTTCATTTTATACCTCTTTTACTTGTCTTTTGTTTTTAAAAATATATTTGTTTTCTTGCTTTGCAGGTTCTTTGATTTTGTAAGCTATAAATAGCGAACTTAAAGCTTCTTCATAATTATTCATCATTAAAGTTAAGTCCTTTTTATCAAATAACTTAACTTCGCCTAAAGTTTTTTGTATTTTTTCTTTTTTAGCATCTATAATTTTATTAATTTTATCTATTTCAATTGCTTTGTCTGCGATTGAAACTTCTTTAGATAACATTTCAATTTTTTTTATTCTTGGTGAGTTTTCAATGATATTATAAATTTCAAGGGCTTTTTCTTCATTTGATTTTTTGATTGCCTTTTTACCTTTAAGAATTAATTTTGTATTGACTTTACTATCTTTTTCTTCTAGCGCAGATATTTCAGATTTTATTTTTATTAGATCTAATATTTGTTTTTCAACATCTTTTATTTGTTTCTCATCTTCTTTTGAAATAACATTTAAATCTTTTTCTAATTTTTTTATTATTTTTTTTCTTTCTTCAATATCTAAATTTTCATTTTTATTAATTAAATTAAATATTTTTTTATTAATTGATTTAACTGCATATTTTTCACTTGGTCTCTCCTTGTATGAAAGAGCTGCAAATAATATACCTGTACCTAATGCAATTGCACAAGCCGCTAAATATAATAAACCATTACCCAATGCTGATAACTGACCAGTTGATTGTGCTATTGACCCTGTTGGATCATATATTGTATATTGAAAAAATCCTATTGCCTCAAATATGCCAAGTCCTGTACCAACTCTACCTGTTACTCCAACGGCACCTGCAAATGTACCTGCAATAAAGGCACCTAGAATACCTGATAGGAACAATTGTTTTTTTTGAAGATTAATACCATAAATTATTGGTTCTGTTATCCCTAAGAAACCAACCGGAACCATTGAAATTGCTGTTCTTTTTAATTGCTTGTTTTTTGTTACTATTATTAATCCAATTAAGGCTCCTAATTGTGCATATACTGATATTGATTGCCCTGGACTAAATATAGCATATCCTCCTTGCCCTGAAGCAATACTTGTTAATGATTGAATCATTGCAACAATTGCAAATGCAATATGAATACCAAAAACAACAGCTATTTGTCATATTGCTGTATAAATTCCTAAACCTAATCCAAAAGGAAGTTTTCCAATAAAGTACATAACAACTCCCAAGAATCCTTCAATGAAGTTTCAAATTGGAATAAATATCCCAAATCCCAATGCTCCAGCAATTAAGAATACTAAGAATGATCTAATTGTTAGCTCAAATAATGGGTTAATTCAAGAATTAACCCAATCGTCTAATTTCTTAGCTACTCATATTAAAAAAATCATAACAAATATTTTTAAATTAGCTGGAGTGATTACAATTGTAAGTCATTTATCAAAAAGAACTTGTAACTCAGGGTTCGAAACTGTTACTTTCCCTAAAGTAAATAGAGTTCATGATCCACCCATTCCAGATGACCCGCCGCCTAAATATAATAAAGGCGAACACATAATAATTCCTAGGGAGACTCCAATAACCATTCTTAATTTAAAGAACTTTGCAGCTGAAGCGGCTATTAACACCCCCAAAAATGTAGTTGTTGTTTTTCCCATGGCAAATAATATTAGTCATGCAATATCTCAACCCTTAACATTCATTATTTGTTCTAATCCGTTTTGTGTAACATCAAATACGGGCATTATATTGAATAATGTAAAAACACCTATTAGTGCTTGAATTATACCTGCCCCAATAAATACAGGAATTAATGGTACCATAATACCTGCAAAAGTTGATAATGCTCTCTTAAACATTGGCTGTTTTGTTTTTGTTGTTTTTTCAGTTAAAAGTAATTTTGAAACTTCATCTTTAACTTTATAAACATCTTGACCAATTATAATTTGCAATTCATCACCATTTCAAATTAAACCTTTAACCATTTTATGTTCTTTAATTTGATTTTCTTGAACCTTTGTTTTATCAAGTATTTTGAATCTTAAACGAGTCATACAATTATAAACATCTGAATAGTTCCCATTTGAACCAACCATTTTGTTTAAATCATAGGCTGCTTGAGCATATTTATTTGCAGCTCCGAAATAAGTTTCTAAATTTATTACACTTTGATTTTCCTCATTGACTTTTTTACTTTCACTAATCTCAAAAGTACAAATTAATTCACCCTGACTATAATTTCCTTCTTTAAAGTTTTTTATTCTTAAATCTTTATTTGTACTAGTAAAAATAATAGGTGTTTCAGTTGATAAGCCTTTTTTTATTATTTTTTTTAAATCTACAGAAAATATTTCTTCGCCCTTTTTAATATTCATTCCTGGTTTTAATTTTGTGTTAAATGGCTCACCATTCAAATTAACAGTATCAATTCCTGAATGAACAAGAAATTCGCAATTTTTAACTTTAAAACCATAAGCATGTTTTGTATCGAATACTAAACTACATGTTGCATTCTCAAATGGAGAAATAAACTTATTACTTTTAGGTTCAATAACTATACCATCCCCTAGCATTTTATTTGCAAATGTAGGGTCTGAACATTTAGACATTTCTTTTGCAAAACAATCGACTGGAGCATAAATTTTTATTTCCATATTTTTAATTCCTTTCTAGAATATTTTCCAATATATAGTCTTGTTTTTCTCATTAAAAAAAAAAAAAAACAAGACTTACTTTTTGTAAAGTAGTTTACTTGTCTTGTATTTTATTTCTTATGTTATAAAAGAGCATCATTATTTGCATACTTCTATCAAACTGCGAATGATCATTTGTAAAAGTTATTGTATTGCTTTTTATATCTATTTTGTTTTTTTGTCTTTCGCTTATAATTAAAAAATTGTTATGTTTTAAGTCTTCCTTATTCAAACTTATTTCATATTTTTTTACAAACATTTCTAAGGTGTCGTTGTCTCTTCCTGAAAAAAATATTAAATTTATATTTCTTTTATTATAATTTTTTTTTGATCCATTAAATAAATTATTATGATTCAAAACTCTAGATTCTATTTTCAAATTTAAAAGTGCCATATTTATTAATTCAGCAACTTCAGTAAGCTGATATGACCTGAATATGTTTACAACAATTTCTTTTTTAACTAATTCTTTGGAAAGTTTTTCAATAAAATTTTCTTTAGTTTCAACCCAACGCTCAAGATCTTGAAAACTTTTATTTTTTGCATTTTTCTTTAAAGCAAAAAAAGCATCATGATCATTTTTTAAATGAAATAAAAGTTCTCTATATCCTGAAAAACCTAAAAACTTTGAAAATTTTGTAATAGTTGATTCACTTACAAAACATTCTTCTGCTAATTCCTTTGATTTTAAGAATTTTCCAGAGCCTATGGAATTAAGCAAACTAGAACTTAAATTTCTATATGCCGAATCAACATATCCTTTTGATAAGTATTCTAATTTTTCGTAAAAATTTTCCATATCAATCTCCTTTAAAAAATTTTAAATTTAGAAAGTAGTTTATTAAATTTCAGAAAAGAATTATTTTCAAATATTAAGCTTTATATTTATTATATACAACAAGGAGATATTATGAATATAATTAAAACTAAAAACTATGAAGCAATGACTGATGAAGCTATTAAATCATTCATTAATATACTTGAACAAAATAAAAATAAAAAAAGAATTAATGTTTCTGTAACCGGAGGAAAAAGCCCTAAATTATTCTATGAGAAAATAATCTCTATAATAAATGACTTAGACTACATTGAAAAATTACATTTTTATAATTTTGATGAAGTTCCTTTAAGAAACGACTTAACAACAGGAATCACTTTTAAAGACTTAACAGAATTGTTCTTTAAGCATATAAATATTAATAAAGAACAAATTCACCAGCTAAATGTTCTTAACTATAAAGAGCACATTGCTCAATTAGAAAAAGATGGCGGACTTGATTTAATTCTTTTAGGAATCGGAACTGATGGCCATTTTTGCGGAAATATGTCAGGTGTTACAAAATTTGGTGATAGAACAAGATTGATCAATAATATAGATCTTGAAAATAATATTAGTGTTCCTAAATTAGATTTAAATTTATTTGCTGACCAATTTGTAACAATGGGTCCAAGAGATATAATGGCAGTTAGAAATATTATAATGATTGCAAATGGTAAAGGAAAAGCTGAAGTAATTGACCAAATAATTAATGGTCCAGTTATAGAAGAAGTACCTTCAACAATTTTAACTTTACATCCCTTCTTTACATTAATATTAGACGAGGAAGCAAATAGTATAGCAAAAGCATAAAAAAGAATTTAAAAAAATGGGTATTGTGTAGGGATACCAAAAAAGTAAATATTAAATAAGATATTAAAAAAGATGCAAAATTGCATCTTTTTTTGTGTTTTATTAATTTAAATTGTGCAAATGATTTGAAACCTATTTCCATTGGTCCTTTGAAAAAGTTAAAAATATTAAAAATAATTAGAAAAAATAACTTTTCAAATAATTTGAATCAAGTGAAAATAAAATAAGTATTTATGCATGCTTACAAACATGTTATAAAAATTCAATCAATAATCAATTAGTTGTTGTATATAGTAATTATTATTCTGAATATATAATTGAAGATTAACCAATAATATAGGAATAACAAAATACTAACTATTAGTTAAATTAGTGTTCTTTTCTGTGATTTTTTATCAAAGCCATTTTTAATTATTAGTGATCATACAAAACCTAGTTGAATAAAGTTAAATTGCAAGTTGATACTTTAATAATTGTTGTTCTGCCACCTTCTTGGTTAAAAGCAATTTAGTTAATACTTTAAATACTAAATAATATTCTGCTAAATTATACGGTGTCATTGCAAAGAAGAATTTTAGAATTGGACTAGTTGGAAAAAATGTAAAGCTTATTCAAAAGTTTATTTTGTTTCTCTTTTGTAATACTATAATTTTATTTAATAGAGTTAGATATATTATTGTATACCAAAATATTAAATCAAATAAATAAAATGTCTCGTGAAATTCTGAACTACAAATCAACTCAGAAATTTTATGAGACATTAGGTTAGAAGTGTTGCACTCCCAATTTTAATTTTATGTACTTGATTATTATTTTATAATTCTTTAGTTTTCATAAAGTTTTGGAATCAGTGATAAGATTTTTTCTTAAATCTTTTTCCAGTTCCATTGTGATAATCATCATAATCTACAAAAATTAATCCATATCTTTTTGACATTTCACAAGTTGAAGCTGAAACTACATCAATTGGAGTTCACATTGTATAGCCAAATACGTCAACTCCGTCTTTCAAGGCTTCATTAATTTGAATAATATGTTCTTTTAGATATTTTATTCTGTAATCATCTTCAACAGTTTGAGAACTATTTAATGTTTCAACAACACCTATTCCGTTTTCAGAAATAAAAATAGGTAGTTGATATCTATCTCATATTTCATTTAATGTTATTCTTAAACCTATCGGATCAATTTGTCACCCTCATTCAGTAGACTCTAAAAACGGGTTTTCTCCTATGTCATGTAAATTAGCGTTTGCTTTTTTAATTTTGTCTTTTGAAACTGTCCCAGTCATATAGTAACTAAAAGTTATGTATTCAATAGTATTATTTTTTATAATTTCTAATTCTTCAGAAGTAATATCTAATAAAATGTTATTTTCTGAAAAGTGTCTTTTAATGTATTTTGGGTATTCCCCTCTAGCCATAACATCATAATAGAATCACCTTGAAAATTGTTGCATTTTTAGGTTTTCCATTACATTTTCTGGTTTACAATCTATTGCATAAGTTGTTGAATTTGCTAGCATACATCCAATTTTTATTTTATCTGATATTTTTTTAGCTAATTCAATTGTTTTGGCTTGAGCAACAAATTGATTATGTAAACCTTGATAACTTGCAGAAACCAAACTTTTTTGATCTTCTGAATAATCAGATTTAAAAATTCCAATTCCTAATTCAGGAGCTCATATGGCAATATCTATTTCATTAAAGGGTAATCAAAAATCAACATCCTCATAAAATTCTTTAAAAAGCACTTCTGCATACTTTAAATATAAATCAATTACTTTTTTATTAACTCATCCCCCGTATTTTGTCATTATTGGAATTGGAACATCAAAATGTTGCATTGTGACCATTATTTTTAATCCATTTTTTTTACACTCTTCAAAAACATTTTTGTAAAACTGAAGTCCCTCAACATTTGGTTGTTGTTCATTTCCATTTGGAAAAATTCTTGATCAAGCAATTGACATTCTATAAATGTTCATTCCTGCTTCTTTAAATAAAGCAATATCTTCTTTATACTTATCATAAAAATTGATACCCAATCTTTTTGGAAACTTATAATCTTCAATAACTTCAAGGTTTTTTAAATATTCATTTTTCGTTTTAGAAGAAATTTGCATTTCTTTTCTGTCTATTTCAGAATTAAAAGGTGATACATCAAGTAAAGTCGGTGACTTCATATTTTTATTTCAGGCACCTTCAATTTGTCCAGCACTTGTTGCTCCACCTCATAAAAAATCATCTTTAATAAATTTCATTTCTTTCTCCATTTTAATTAAAAGTTTTTGCTTTTAATCTATCTTGTTTGTTAAATAGTTGTTCTTGCTCGTCTATAACTCCAAAATTAATTTCAACTGAATTAATGGCATTATGCATATTAGTTTTGAATTTTGTAATCTCTTCAAATCTTGATAATTTAGCAAGATCATTTAATGCTTTTTCAGAACTAATAGTTAAATTTTTTATCATTTCATTATACTCAGAAATCATTTCACTATTTAAATTTTTTAACTCAATTAATTTTTTGTTAATTTCATTTTTTTCTTTATCTAGATTAAAATCATTAGATTTAATTATCGCTTTATTTAATTTTACTTTATCAACTTTTTCTTTACTTAACATTCTTTCAGCATTGTTATAAAGCTTTCTTTTTATTTTTTCTTCTTTTTGAATTAATAAATTTGTTTTAGATTCATACTTAGTTTTTAAAATAAAGTATTTGTAATATTTGTTAAACAATGATTTGTTTTTTTGAACTTCTTCTAAATAAACATTTTCAATTTTATTTAATTTCTCTTTTATTAAATTTAAATCTTCATTTTTATTTTTAAATATTGGTAATAATATTTTATTAATTTTTCTAAATTGTTTTTTAGAATATTTATATTCATCTCATTTTTCTGAATATAAAAGAATTGTAAATAAGGCCCCGGTTGCTATTGTAACAACTCAACATAAAATAAACAACGCTTGATCAGCAAAACCAGAAACGGCTGTTATTGAAAATACTCCAAGACCAGAAACAACTGATGCTTTTATATTTAATAAACCTAATAATCAACCACCTATACCTGCGCCAATACATCCACCAATGAATGGTCTAATCTTTGGTAAAGTTGCTCCATAAATTATAGGTTCACTTATACCTAAAAACCCAGCAGCAAGACAACCAGTTGTATAATTTTTTAATTGCGAGTTTCTTGTTACAAATATTAAACCAATTGCTGCGCCAACTTGCCCAAAAGAACCAATAGCAGTCGCTATATCTAATGAAGTGGGAACAACAGGTGATTGAAATAATGTTCCAATCATTATGCTCATAATTACGGCCACATGTACTCCACTTAAGACCATAACTTGTCAAAGCATTGCAAAAAGAGCAATCCCTAATCCAAGTGGTATTTTTTCAAATAGAATACAAATTTGACTTAATCCAAATTCAACCATTCCTAGTGCAGGACCAAATATAAATAGTGTTGCTACAGAAACTGCTGTATAAACTAAGAAAGGTCTAAATATGATATCTACAGTAGGGTTAATTCAAGACTTAATTCAGTTATCTAAATAAACCATTAAAATAGCTGCCGCTATAAATGGAAGAACACTTCCTTCATATCCTTTTACCAATATTGGAAAACTACCTATTTTAAATAAAAGTCAACCTGGTCCTGCAACATCTGATTGTGTTCAATCACCAAATTTAGCAGTTTCAATATCAATCACTTCACCTGAGAAAAGCATTCTAGATGTAATTGTCAAACCAATCAAGGCTGCCATGATAACATTGCCCTTAAAGTATTTAGCTGTTGATATACAAAACAGCACACCCATTAAGCTAAATCCTACTTTGCTTAATATATATATAGTTGCTGGAAATAGACCTGCATCCGCTGCATTTGGCATTTGAGATGCATCAGGTATTATATTTAATGAAACTAAAAGTGCCTGAGTTGCAGCTAACAGTGCAACAGCCATAAGAGTTGGAATTTGTGGAGTCATAATTCCTGTTACAGCAGCTAAGAATCTTTTTGACATTTTAGGTTTTATAAAAACTTCCTTTTTTTCTGAAGTTACTTCATAATTGGGATTATTTTTTAGATTAATAATTTCGTCTTTAACCTTATAACATTCTCCACCTATAATTACTTGTAATTCTGAACCGTTTCAAACTGTTCCTTTAACAAGTTCATTTTGTGAAATTTCCTTAATTGACACTTTTGATTTATCATTAATTTTAAATCTCAATCTAGTCATGCAATTATAAACATCGCTAAAATTTTCAAAACCTCCAACATTTTGAATAAACTGTTTTGCTGCAACTAAATATTTTGATTCAAAACTATTAAGTTTAGGAATTTCATTTTTTAATTCAGCTTTTTCTTTAACAAAAGTAACTGTACAAACTAAATCACCTTTTTTATAATTTCCTTCTTTAAAGTTGTTTATAGTTATTTTTTTGTCAAATACAATTGGAGTTTCTGATGAAATCTTTTTATCCTTTAACAATTTAAGATCTACATCAAATATCTTTTTCCCTTTAATAATTTTCTGATTTGGCTCTAATAAAGTTTTAAAAGGTTCACCATTTAAATTGACTGTTTCAAGTCCACAGTGGATTAGAATGCCAAGACCTTCTATGTCAAAACCATATGCATGTTTTGTATCAAAAACCATCACAACATTTGCTTCATCAAAGGGTAATGAGAAATTGCCCATTTTAGGTTTGACTAAAAAACCATCACCTAAAAGTTTTTGCGAAAAAGTAGAATCTGAACATTTATCAATACTTAGAATTTCACAATCAACTGGAGCATAAATTTTTATTTCCATATTTTTAATTCCTTTCTAGAATATTTTCTAATTTAAAAGAAAAAAATAAACCCTTATGGGCTTTTAGTATTAAAATTTCCATTTTTGGAAATTTAATTTATATTAATTATTAATTTCTTGAAATATCGATAAAAATAAAATATTTAATGCCATATTTCTATATATAGACTTACTGTTATCAAAATTGTAATCTATTACTAATGAATCTGAAAAATTCAAATCAATTTTTGATTGTTGTATTTTTGAAACTATTAGGAAATTGTTTTCACTCTTATTAAAATTTAAATATAATTCTCTAACTAAAGTTCTATTATCTTTTCCACAAACTATAAAAATATTTACTACTTCTGAATTTTCTCACTGATCTTGCGAATAATGATAATCATTATTCATTAAAATCGGATTTTTATTTAATGCTATCAATGTTTCATAAAAATAACGAATTGAATTGCCTATTTGATATGAATTATAAATTTTAACACATTTTGAGTTTTTAATAGCTTTTGACATTTGTTTTACAAAATGATTGTTTTCTTCTACTCAGTTTATCATTGAATATAGCATTTCTTTTGAGCTAATACCATTTTCTGTTTTTTCATTTCCATATTTATTTCATTCATGCTTTAAAGTAAAAAGTAATTCTTTATATCCTGAATAACCTAGAACTTGGGAAAATTTTGTTATTGTTGAATTTGCAACATAAGACAATTTAGCTAATTCTTTTTGACTTATAAAATCACCTTTGTCAAAAAGTTCGATTAAATTTACAGCTATTAATTTAAATGAACTATTTTTTTGATTATTATTTATAAAATCTTCTAATTTATCATAAACAGATTCCATACTTTCAACTCCTTTTTATTATTATAGTTCCATTCTTATTTATATTAAAGAATTTCTTTTTATTAATTCAAGATCGAGTACAGAAGCGTAATTTATAAAATGCTAAATGCCTCTCTTTTCAATTTATATTTTAATATCCAAGAACTTTACGTTATTAATACAAAAGTAAAGTAAAAAATGGGATACCCCATTTTTTTACTTTATTTCTCTTGTTTCACAAAGTTCTTTGTATCAATAATATGATTTTTTGGGAATTCTTTTTTTAGTTCCTTTTCCATAATCATCTTGGTCAACATAAATTAGTCCATATCTTTTACTCATTTCACTTGTTCCATGTGAAACAATATCAAATGGGCTTCACATTGTATATCCAATGCACTCAACACCGTCTTCAACTGCTTTTTGAACTTGTTCCAAATGAGATTTTAAATATGAAATTCTATAATCATCATTGATCATTACAAGATTTGGGTTCTCTTCTTTGAAACCAACTCCATTTTCAAGAATAAACAATGGTTGTTGATATCTATCATATAATCTATTCATTAAAATTCTCAAACCAACAGGATCAATTTGTCATCCTCATTCATTTTCTTCAAGATGTTTATTTTTACCAACTTTAACCAAATTTCCTTCAGTCAATGATTCGTTTGCTAAACTAATAACTCCAGACATATAATAGCTAAAACCTATAAAATCACATGTATTTTCTTTTAGCAAAATTTTGTCTTCGTTTGTTATATTTAAATCTATTCCAAAAGACTTATAAAGTTTTAACGCATAATTCGCATATGCTCCTCTATGTAAAACATCAAAATATGCATAAATTTTCATTTGTTGATCTTTATCTGCTTTCAATACTGTTAAAGGGTTTGAATCATCTGCATATGACAGCAAGGTTGCTACCATTGAACCAAATTTAAAATTCGAATTAATTTTTTTGCCTTCTTTAATAATTGAAGCATTAGCAATAAAAATATTATGTAAAGCATATATTGATAGTCCTAAAATATTTTCATGTTCATCATCTCTTAATCCTGCACCAGCTCAAACACTATAGTTAGCAGCATTTAATTCATTAAATGGGATTCAGTATTTAACTTTATCTTTATACCTTAATAACAAAGTTTTTGCATAACTAATATAAAAATCAATTAACTTACGATTTTTTCATCCCCCAAATTTATCAACTAAATAATACGGCATTTCATAGTGTGAAATAGTTATGATGGGTTCTATATTATTTTTTAATAATTCATCGATTAAATTATCATAAAATTTTAAACCCTCTTCATTTGGTATAATTTCATCTCCATTTGGAAAAATTCTTGTTCATGCAATAGATGTTCTAAAACAATCATTTTTCATATCAGCAATTAACTTAATATCTTCTTTGTAATTTTTGTAAAAATCTATGCCCTCTTTTTTGGGATAAAAATACTTTGAATTTTTATTAAGTGCCTCTTCAATTTTCTCTTTTGTCATTTTTCTTTCAGTATTAATATCTTTTTGGTCTAGCGCTGGATTAAATCTTCTCATCTCAGCTATAGAAAGACCTTTTCCATTAATATTTCAAGAACCTTCTGCTTGATTTGCTGAAATAGAAGTTCCCAACATTATACTTTTATCTATTTTTTTCATATTTTTCCTTTTCATATTAATATTTATTAATTTTTGGAACATAACCATATTCTTGAAAAAGAATTTGATTTGTTATTTTTTTAAAATATTTAAACTTACTTAATATTATTGTAATTAAACAAGATACTATAATTCCGGTTAAAACACTTAAAGGTCCTCATAGAATTGAGCCTCCTTGTCATTGATCAATATTAATTCCATCAGGGGTAAAAGAAAGAAAACCTACAAGTCCCATTATTCCAAAAGGCGAAGCTGATGTTCAGACTCCGGCTGAAGCATACAACAAACAACCAAAGTATGCACCAATTGATGAAGCAATTAATGGGTATTTATACTTTAATGAGATTGAATAAACAGCTGGCTCAGTTACGCCTACAATAAATGCTGACGCTCCATTTGCATAAGCTACTTTTTTAATATCTTTACAATTTTTGTTCAAAAAACCAAAAGTTAAGCAACCAATAGCAACACATATATTAGAAATTATCATTAAACCTAAAATGAAACTTCCATTATATCTAGTTATGTCTTGAATTAAAAATGGTGTTATTAGCCTATGAAGACCAAGTGTTATAAGTGGGCTATACATCATTCCTAATATTGGAGAAAATATATATTTAGTTACATAGTTTGTCATTAAGAAATTAAAAGCCATATACATATAATGAACTAATATTAAACCAGCCGGTGCTATTGTAAACATTGTTATAAGAATTGTTGATGAAACAACTATCATTGGTTGAAAAAGCATTCTCATTGAACCAAAATTTATTTTATTCATTGCTCTTTCAATATAAACTCCAATAATACCTACAAATATCATCGGAACAATTAATCCTTCAAAAGAAATTTTTCAAGGAAATGTTGCACTACCAAATATTTTTCAGCCATATTGATTTAAAGAATCAAATATTGTTTGCCCTTGTTTAATGTCTAAGTCTGATAATGGAATAAGAATTGGGTTAATTAAAATTGCTCCAATTGCAATACCTAGAATTGGTGTGCCATTCATTACATTAAAAACACTTCAACAAACAGCTATAACTATAAACCAACTTAATCCTTTTGATATAAATCCTAAGATACTATCAATTTCTTTTAAATTTGAAATATTACTTTGAATAGCAGAATAATGAATTGGTGTGCGAATCATCTCTCACATAACATAGACAACTAAAAGAATCATTAGCGGGCTAAAAATTGATGAAACAAAACTTATAAAAGATTTATTATGAACTTCAGCTTTAAGTTCATCATCATTTGCAGTTTTAAATTGAATTGTTTTTACAAAAAGTTTATAAAATTTTTCAACTTCTGTTCCGATTACAATTTGCAATTCTGTTCCAACAACTAAAACACCTTTACATCAAGTTTGTTTTCTTATTTCTTCAAAATTAATTTTTTCAAAATCACTTAACTTCAACCTTAATCTTGAAATACAATGACTAACACTAACAAGATTTTCTTTTCCGCCTATTTTATCTACAAGAAATAACATATTTTCTTTAGTGAACTTCATTTTACCTCCTAATTATATTTAACCTATTTATTGACCTGTAATATAACAAAATGAATATAAAAATAAACTAGTTTATTTTTCAAAAACTAGTTTAGTTACATCTTGTTATTAGTATTTCTTCCAAAAATTTATAAAAATTGATTAATCAAAAGTTTCTATCAACGTAATTTCTAGAACTTATTTGATTATCTAAATACATAATATTTGCATTTCCATCTTTTCTAAAATCTCAATTCTGAGAGCATATGACAAAAACTTTTGAGTTCGCTTTTTTCATATAATCATATATTAGTTTAAGACTCTCATTATCTCTTCCAGTTAAAATTAACAAAATTACTTTTTTAGTTCAATCTATATTGTTTAATTTCCTAAAATCTTTTTCTAAATTAAAAATACTTACATTTAAATCATGTTTTTCTAATACATCGCTTAAAAAAATTGCTGAATAGTGCGTTTGAAAACTGGGGAATAAAAATACCTCTTTTTTTTCAGTCATCGCTTTTATTAAATCTTCTATAAAATCTCAATTATCTGATAATCAATTTTCAAAAGAGCTATAATATTCTTTAACTGAAACTTTCTTTATTGATGTTTTTTGATTATCTGAAAAATTGTTATCATATTCAATTTTTAGTCTTAATCTTAACTCTCTATAACCTGTGCAAAGAGCAGCTTTAGAAAACTGCGTTATTGTTGCATTAGAAACATAGCATTTTTTTGCTAATTCTTCTTGGGAGCGAAACTTGTTATTTGAAAAATCAATTAGTATTTGTTTTGCAACTATTTTAAAAGCTGTTTCACGGTTGTCTCTGCTTAAATTTTCTATATTTTTATATACTGAGTTCATGTTATTATTACCTTATGTTATCAATTATACTATCTATATAAAATAAAAAATCACATTAAGTGATTTTTTATCTAGCATTCGAATTTAATATTGTGTCTGATATTTTTAAAACTTCATTTTTTTCAGATGATCATTTGTAAGAACTTGCCAAGTTGCCTTTAAAATTTTGTCCATCGCTGTCTTTTTCTCAAATTCCTGTTAAATAATAATTTGCTGAATTTGTGTTTTTTCAAACTCTCTGCATTGATTGAGTTATAGAATGTGGATTCATTAGATGCCCACCTGAATATTTATCTCAATCAGAAGAGCCGTTACTGTAACTTGTTCCTGAAAAGAAAGTATGTTTAATAACGCCTGAATTTTCAGCTATAGCTAATGTAGCTGAATTAATAGAACCATGGTGGCCTGCCAACAAAACGTCATATTCTTTTTCTTTAACTTTATTCAAAAATTTTTCATCTTTCGTAGGTCCTTGGTTTTGTAAATCCCCTAAAGATAAAACTGAGTGTCCATTTGCTGTAAACCTAATTGCCATTGAAGTATCATTTGGGTCTTTTGTCATATTATTTTTAATACTTTTTAAAGTTTTCTTTGATGAATAAGCAGTTAAATTTTCAAAAGTTCCGCCAAGGAATGTATATTGTTTTCTAAATTTTTTATCTACTGTTCCATTTCAATTTGGTGAAACGCTTTTTATTGTTTCCTCTAGACCAGCTGAATCAATTGGAGCAACAACAACAGTTTCATCTTGTGAGTATGCATCTAATATATCAAAAAGCAAATCATAATGGTCTGAGTGCTTATGAGATATAAAAGCTGCATCTAAATATTCAATTTTAGCTGTCTCTTTCATGAACTTTACTGCTCATTCTGTAATGGCTGAGTTACTATTTCTAGTTCAATAAGACGAAGCTCTTTCATTTCCTAAGTCATATAAATTTTTAGAATCAGATAAACCAGCACCAGCATCTAAAATTACGCCATGTCCGTCTTTTTCAACAACTGAAAAGTTTCCATTTCCTACCGCTGCAACATAATAATTAACATTTCCTGTCAATTCAATTATTTTATTTGAGCATGAAACAACTGAAAAAGGAATCATGATAAATAATAAAACAATTATTATAATAAATGCTATTTGATTTCAAATTTTTTTCATTTTTCTAACCCTTTGACCCTGATGACCCTCTTTTTGAAAGCCCGTTAATAATCCACTTGTTAAATACAATAAACATTATTATCATTGGTAAGATTGCAAGAAAGGATGCTGCCATTTTCATGTTAATTGGGTTATAACCAATAGCAATTTCTGGCTCAATTCCTGAAACTTGCATCATTCTATAAAGCATCATCGGGATTGTTTTTCAAGGTGTGTCATCTCTCATTATTGTTACTGGTCATAAAACAGAGTTTCATGACTCAATAAATGAAATAATAAATGAAGTAATTATAGTAGCACTAATTGCTGGTAATGCAATTTTTAAAAAGTACTGCATACTATTCAATCCATCCATTTTTGCTGCTCTTTTTAAATCTTTATTTAATGAATAAAATGCATTACTCATTAAATACATTGTAAACACATTACCTATAAAAGGGACTATAAGAGCAGCTAATGTATTTCCTCACCCCATTTGAATCATAATAGTATATCTACCTAAAAGCATTGCTTCTCCAGGCACCATCATGATTGAGAACATAATTATCATAAATACTGAATTAAATTTTGTTCTTCAGTTATATATTGCAAATCCACCAACTATAGAAACACCTAGTTGTACTAATGTAGAAATTGTTGCAATAAAGAAAGAGTTAACAAAAAGTCTTGTAAATGTTACATCTTGATTGCTTGATGTTAAGCTAATAAAATCAAGCATTTCTCTGTACACAGATAAATTTCAACTTTCAGGTCAAAGCATTTTAAAAAATGATTGTTGTGCTGAAGGATCTATTTCTGCATTTGATTTAAAGGAAGTAACAAGCATTCAGTAAAATGGGAAAATCATTACTATAAACATTAAAATAAGGACAAATCAGTTTACTGATCCACTAACAATGTTTTTATATCAAACATCACCTGCCATTTTTAATGTTTTTCTTTTAATTTTTCCTGTTCTTCTAATATATCTTCAATTAAAAATGTAAATCATTTTGGGTTGATATTTTTTGAAAAAGAATAAATTTACTTTTAAAATAAATGTTATTCAAAAAGTTTCTGACAAAACTATTTTTTCTTCTTTTTCTAAAATTTTTGTTTCAAATTTATTTAAATGTTGCTCATACTTTTCTTTTTGATTACTTATTTTTGATGCCTTACTATCTATATAAAATTTATTAGAAGAAGAATCATTGGTTAAACTATTTTTTATTTTATTTTCCATTTTTTCCTTTCTTCTATTTAAATTTTTTATTTAAATACTTTGTTAATTGTCTATTAAATAAGGTCATTACTAAAATTAAAATCATTAAAACTATAGAAGCAGCTCCTGCTTTACCATATTGAGGTATCCCACCACCTGAAGGATTAACTTTATCAAAAATAAAGTAAACTGCTGTCTGAGCTTGTGAAGCTGTCGCTTCATTATAGTTATTAAATAAACCAAAAGGCATAAATTTGAACGCGCCTATTATTCCTGTTGTAATCATATAAATAATTACAGGTAAGATTTGTGGTAGTGATATTTTTCAAAATTGTTGTCATTTTGGAGTTCCATCCAATGATGCAGCTTGATAAAGTCTTCTATCAATTCTTAAAAATGCTGCTGTAAACATAATTATTTTAAAAGGCAACATTCTTCAAGTACCATATATTATTAATAGTATCATTGTATTTTTTGGTTCTCTTCAATCTGGATTTGCGTTTTTATTAAATAGTCTAATAATTGAATTAATTATTGGATCATTACCATTCAAGAATAATGTTGCAAACACCATTGCTACCGCTAATGAAGAAGTAACATATGGAAGAAAGAATGCTGATTGAAAAAATCCAAATGCTTTTTTGTGTACTATATTTGCCAAAGCTTTCGCTGTAAATAGAGCAATAAATAATGATAATGGAACAGCTGCTATAACGTAAATGAATGTATTTCTAAGTGCAATTGTAAATTCGTTTGTAACATCTTCAAATAATATAAGTTTTATGTTTGAAAGACTTAGTTGAAAAGCACCTATTGAACCACCCTCACTCATTCCATAACGTAAAACAATAAATATTGAATAGTAAGAGAATAAACAAACAAAAGCTATACCAGGAGTTATTCAAATTAATTGATTAATTAAATCGTAGCGTCCTTTTTCCATATTTTTTGATTTTGGAGACTTTTTAAACTTTAAAGTAAATCCCTTATTTTTTGGTGTACTTTCAATGTTATTATTTGAATTTGCATTTTTCTTATTTAACATATTCTGCCTCAATAATATTTTTGTCTTCACCAAACAGGTAAATTTCTTTTGGATTTACGTATAAGTTTATTTCATCGGTATTTTTAATATTAGCTCATTCTGATGGATCAATAACTAGTGTTAATTCTAAGGTTTTTGAAACTTTAATTTTCACATGATTTTGTTTACCTAATTGCTCAACTAGAATAATTGAACCTTTAGCTAGCAAAATAGAACCAGCCGTTTTTTTAAGTGTTATTTTTTCAGGTCTAATACCTAATTTAAATTCACTTTGATCCATTGGTAATTCTTTAAACTTTAAGACTTCATTTGAAGGTAGTAAGAACTGATTTTTACTTCTTTTAACCGGTACAAAGTTTATGTTAGGTGTTCCGATAAAATTTGCAACAAATTCGTTTGCAGGCTTGTTATAAATTTCAAGAGGACTACCGCTTTGTTGTAAAACACCTTTATTCATAACAAATATTGAATCAGATATACTCATTGCTTCTTCTTGATCATGAGTAACAAAAATTGTTGTAATTCCTACAGATTGTTGGAATCTCTTAATTCACTCTCTTGTTGTTAAACGAAGTTTTGCATCAAGATTAGATAACGGTTCATCCATTAATAAAATACTTGGTTTTTTAACAATTGCTCTTGCAATAGCGACACGTTGTTGTTGACCACCAGATAATTCACTAGGTTTTTTATTTAATTGATTTTCTATTTCAACTTGTTTAGCTGTTTCATAAACTAATTCTTTAATTTTTCTATTTTTTGAATAAATAGATTTTTTAATTTTTAAGTAAAGTTCAGTTGTATCAATTTTTTTTGCCTTAACCTGTATTTCTTTAGTTATTACGTTAACAGAATCATTAAGTAAGTTGTCTATTTCTTTTAGGACGGCTGTTTTAAATTGGCTTTCAATTTTGTCAGAATTTTCAATTGCCTGATCAGAAGATTTTAATTCAGAAAAACCAGCAATTATGTTTTCTAAATTTGTACCAAAATAATTTGCTTTAATTATAAAATCATTATATTCAACTAATGCAGTAGTTAATTCTTGTTTTTTGTTATTAACTTTTTCAATTATTTCTGATTTTATAGATAAAAGTAATTTTTCAGGATTTATATCCAAATTTTTATCCTTTGCTGCTTTATCAACTATTTTTAATTCTTTTTTAATAATATTAGAAATTTGTAAAATTATTTTTGAGTATTTTGAGTTAGCAAAAATTTCTGATTCAAATAGTTTATTAACTTCAATTATAAAATTATCAACAAGATCGTAAGCATCTCTAAATATAGTACTAAAGAAATCAAGTGAGTTTGAGTTTGACTCTTCTTTGAATGAATCATATGAAGAAGATCCATTTTTAGAAAAAATTTGGACACCTAATGTTCCATCTTCCAATTTAGAAATACTTTTCTTTGTTTTCTTCATTGTTTTAGCTATTTCTTTTGAATGAGCCTCAAATTCCTTAATTGAATTTTTAATTTTATAATCAAAAAATTCTAATAAGAAACTATATCTTATATCATGTTCACTTTTTAAGATTTTTTTATTATTTTCAACAATATAAATATTAAGTTTATTTGTTTCTTTATTAAATTTGATTTTAGCTTTATCATATAAATAACTTTTCAATTGGTTTTTTGCATTTATAATTCTTGCATCGTTTAAATTAGATTCAGCGAAAAGAACATTTAAATAATTGTTTAAAATTGCTTTATTTGATCTTAAATAGTCAACGAATTTATTTTCAATTAAAGAGTTAAGTTCTTCTTGAAATTTTAAAATATAGGCATCAAATTTATTTTGTTGATTTATAACAAATTCAAAGTTTTCAGATTCAGCTAAAGTTTTTAATCGTAATTTATTTAAATAATTATCTTGTTTTAATTCTTTTTTAAATCTTTTTGAGTGATATAAAGGATATGCTATATTTTTAAATACACTCATATGTGTATATAATGCATAACTTTGAAATACTAAACCTATATTTCTTTTTTGACTTGGTTTTTGTGTAACATCAACACCATCAAATAACATTTGACCAGAAGTTGTATTTATTAGACCTGCTATGGCATTTAAAGCTGTTGTTTTACCACAACCAGAAGGACCTAAAAGGGAAACTAATTCCCCTTTTTTGATCTCCATGCTTAAATTATCAACTGCTAAAAAATTTCCATAGTCTATATTTATATTTTTTAATTTTATACTCATATAATTCTCACTATCTCTATTTTATATTTTACTTATTTTATTTTCTATACGAAACTGTTACTCTTTTAAGAACATCATCTCCACTTTTTGCATTTAAATATTTGCTTAAATTGTAAACATTATTTTCTTCATCCAATAATTGATTAAACTTAATGTCTCAATTATACATAACTGTATTATTTTTTGCCTCAACTATTGCACTTTTAATACCATCACGTACATCTGTTCCTATTGGTGAAGGAGTAGAAGTTACTAACAATGTTTGAGTATTTTTATTACCTTCATTATCAAATAAGAAATCATTTATATATCCTGAATTAATTGCACTAACTGAAGCTCTACTATTCGCTCTTAATGAACTTGAGTAATCTGCTATAGGTGTAAATAACTTTTCAAATCTTCATTGATCTAATTCTTCGCTTTTTTCATTATGAATAACATGATCATAAACATCATTTAAAGCTTGTATTTTTTCTGTTATTGGTTCTCCACCTTTTTTAAATGAAATATTTGAAGCATTTCCTTCACTATCTAGTGTTACTCTTAAATGACCACCGTCAAGATAATGTGCTTCTTCTATTTCCTCTTTACTTGGAATACCTGCTCTGTTTGGATTTTTTTCAATATATTCTACTGCCTTTTGTTTCATTTGAGTACTATATTGGAATGCTTCTTGATTATTGTAAGTCCCATCAACATATTTTTGATATATTTTCATTGCATCTGTTGTTGGTGGCATGTAATTTGTTTTTAAGGCAAAATCTGCTGCTTGTTTTGGTTGCATAATGTAACTCAAGAATTTTGAAACAGTTTCTTCTTTTTGTGCTGCATTGTCACCAGTAGATTTAAATCCAGCGATTCCTGGACCTTGTGACATAAATGCATCTTTTTCATTACCAATAGTTGATGTTGTTAAGATATCAGAATTTTTAACCATATTTAAATAACCTGTGTTTTTATCACCATTATATTTATAACTTATTCCTGATGTATAGTTATATGCTCCTGCTGATGAACCTGAACCAACAAGAGTTGTTCCATTTTGAAATGCTGTGCTTGTATAAATAGAACCTGATGTTCCATTGTACTTAGTCATGAATGTACCTTTTCAACTTTTTTCAATATCTGTGTTATTTCCTGATAGTTCATTTTTTGTTTTTGCAATTTCTTTAAATCCGTCGTATAAAGAAGTTGTTTTTTGGAATGAAGTACTATTTTTATTCAGTTCAACACTTGTTGATTGTACTTTACCATTAGAATTTTTATTTAATTGGGCATTGTACATAAATTCATTTGCATTTGACTCGATGTTAATATTTGATTTACCTTCTTGATTAGCCGCGGCTCAATCCATAAAATATTTATTTTCCATTGAGTCAATTGAGAATCCAAAATGCTGGCTTGAATTTTGTTTTGCTTCAATAGCTTTATCAGCCGCTGCTTTTTGACCATTACTTTCACTTATAGTTTCTGTAATGTCAGAATATTTAATTCCATCTTTTTCTCTATAAAGCTCTGTTGTTAAAGTAGCTATTGCGAATATATTTTCTTGTTCTCTAAAAATATCTCTGATATCTTTTGAAATATCTGTTGATTTTGTCAATGTTTGAACTATTTCTTCAAAAGTTTTTAAAGCATCTTGAACTTTTTTATCATTACTTTTTTTTACAATATCAAAAGCATGTGCTCCAAATGAAGAATAAGTACTCATTTTTGATGCATCTTTAGTTGTTCCCCATAAATTTTTTCTACTATTTGAAGTTTCATTATAAGTCTCAAACGATGTTTTTATAGTTCCTTCTTCATCAAAACCAAATCCTTTTGCAAGTTCAGCTAAAACCCTTACATTAATAACTGAAAGATCAACAGATTTTCCAAAAGGTAATACAATTTGTTTTCCATTATAAACACCTTCATCAATGAATGATTCATTTAACAATGAATTTTTAAATTCTGCAAAATTATCTCCCATTGATTCTTCCATATCTCTAACTTTTTCACTTGCTCCAGAGTGTGAAAAAGTTGAAACAGCGTCTGGATAAAAGATATATAAATCAGGTAAGTTACCATTTGCTGCAATATTTTTTGCAATGTTTCCACTTTTTTCTCATCTTGCTTCGATTTCCACTAGTTCACCGTTTGCAATTTCTTGAGCGTGTTCCTGATTAAATTCATCAACTAAATCTTGATAAGCTGTTTGTTTATCTTTTGAGTTTTGACCAATTGTTTCTTGTGGTAAAACAAAAACAACCTTTTTTTCAGGTTTTGTACCACATGAAACAACACTTGATGCAGCTGTTGTTGCTAAAACAGAAGCAGTCAATACTGATAGTAATTTTTTCATAAATTAATTTTCCCCTTTTTAAATATATTTATAAAACCACTTAATAACAACATATAAACTACTACAAAAAAAATTATTTTGATCTTACAGTCTCCAAATAGGTTTGGAGGCGGGACAATAACCCATTATGTTACCATGTATAAGTTCAATATAATATTATTAAGTTAAAATAATTATAATTTAATATTTTTAAAACAATTATCAACTTTACAAACATTTTCATTTTTTTTAAATTATAATTATATATACAAAAAATAAGATAAACAACTCTAAAAGAGAGGCATACAAACGTGATTTTATTCTCACCTTTGCTATGCCTCTTGTTTATTTCTTATTTGTTATTTTTACATAATCATAAAGTTTTTTATTGCCTACAATTATATCCAAAAATATAAACTAAAAATATTCCTAAAATAATGAATACTATTTCTTTTTCTACAAACTGCATTTTTTCAGCTTTTTTAACATAATATTAATAACTAAACTTATGTTAAGCAAAACTAAAAATCATACTTCTTATTATTTTCTTCTTTATTTTTTGACATAAATTAATCTCTTGGTTTCATTTGCGGGAATAATAATACGTCTTTAATAGATTCACTATTAGTTAATAACATAACTAAACGATCAATTCCAAATCCAATACCAGCAGTTGGTGGCATTGCATGTTCTAATGCTTCAATAAAATCAATATCCATTTCTGTTGCTTCATCATTTCCAGCAGCAGCTTCTTTGATTTGCTCATTAAATCTTTCATATTGATCGATTGGGTCATTTAATTCACTAAATGCATTGGCATATTCTCTTCCAACAATAAATAATTCAAAACGATCTGTAAATCTTGGATCTTTTACATTTGATTTTGATAATGGTGAGATTTCTTTTGGATGACCATAAACAAAAGTTGGTTCAATAATTGTTGCTTCAACAAATTCTTCATAAAATAAGTTAATAATATGTCCTACTGTATAATTATGTTTTTCAACATGCACATTATGTTTTTTTGCTAATTCTAAAGCTTCTTCAACACTCATTTCTTTTCAGAAATCAACACCTGTAACTTGTTTAATTCCATCTACCATATGTAATCGTTTAAATGGTTTTGCTAAATCTAACTCGTGTCCACCATAAGTAATAACAGCTGAATCATTAACTGCTGCATTACATTTTCTGAATATTTCTTCAGTTAAGTCCATTAAGAAAAACATATCTTCATAAGCCACATATAATTCTAAAGAAGTAAATTCAGGATTATGTCTTGTACTCATTCCTTCATTTCTAAATATTCTTCCAATTTCATAAACTCCATCAAATCCACCAACAATTAATCTTTTTAAATGTAGTTCAGTAGCAATTCTTAAGTATACATCAACATCTAAAGCATTATAGTGAGTAATAAATGGCTTTGCTGCTGCTCCACCTTTAACACTATGCAAGATTGGAGTTTCAACTTCCATATATCCACGTTCATCTAAAATTTGTTGCATAGTTCTAATAATTTTAGTTCTTGCTTTAAAAACTTTTTTTGATTCAGGGTTAGTGATTAAATCTATATATCTTCTACGGTATTTTTCTTCAATATCCTGAATACCTGCATGTTTATCTGGTAAAGGTCTTAGTGCTTTTGACAATAAAGTATATTCTTTAGCTCTTAAAGATAATTCACCATGATTTGTTTTCATCATGATTCCTTTAAATCCAACAATATCACCTAAGTCCAATTCTCTGAAGTTAGCAAAAGCTTCTTCTCCAATTTCATCTTGTCTTACATAAACTTGAATATCAGAGTCTTGATCTTCAATATTTAAGAAAGCTGCTTTGTTACCTGCTTCACGATAAAGTTTAATTCTTCCTGCAATATTAATTTCTGGTTGATCTAAATTTGATAATTCATCTTTTTCATAACAATTGTATAAATCAGTTAATTCTTTTAAAGAATGAGTTCTTACATACTTACTTACTTGGTAAGGATTATTTTCATTTTCAATTAATTTCTCTAACTTTGCTCTACGAACTAATTCTTGTTCACTAAATTTTCTTTCTGACATTTTATACCTCTTTATACTTTTCTATAATTAATTCTAAATCTTTAAATGTATTTATTTTATTTGCTTCTTCTTTTAATTGATTTAAAATTTCTGTTTTTGGTAAAACTGCTAAATATCAAGTTAGATGTTTTCTAAACTCTCTAATAGCACCAGTTTCATCTTCTTTATAATCTATTAACATTTTAGCATGCTTTAATACTGTTTCTTTTCATTCCATAAAAGTTGGCTTAGCTAATTCTTCACCAGTTTCTAAGTAATATGCAATTTGTTTAAAAATTCATGGATTTCCTTGACAACCCCTTGAAATCATAACACCATCACAACCAGTTAAATCTAACATTGCTTTGGCGCTTGGTCCGTCAATAACATCACCATTACCAATAACCGGAATATTAACTGCTTCTTTAACTTCTTTAATTTTTTCTCAATCAGCGTGACCTGAATAAAATTCACTTCTTGTTCTTCCATGAACTGTTATACCACTAGCTCCTGCTTTTTCAATTAGTTTTGAAACTTCAACAGCATTAACACTTTCCTTGTCTCAACCTAATCTAATTTTTGCTGTTACAGGTTTTGTTGTATTTTCAACAACAGCCTTAACAATATCATAAATTAATTCTGGTGTTTTTAATAAACTTGATCCACTTGCAGATCTAACTGCGACTTTTGGAGCAGGGCAACCAATATTTAAATCAATAATGTCACAATCAACATTTTCTTCAATTCACTTTGTTGCAACAATAAATGATTCAACATCATTACCAAAAATTTGCATACTCATTGGGTGTTCTGCTTTTTCAACAGTTAACATACTAAAAGTTTTCTTATTATTATGAGTCATACCTTCAACAGATACCATCTCAGCACATACTAAATTAGCGCCTTGCTCTTTTGATATTAATCTAAATGGAGGGTTAGAAACACCAGCCATCGGACCTTGTACTAATTTACCTTTTATTTCTATATTTCCTATTTTCATTCTTAACCTCTTTTAACATTATTGACATATAAGTTATTATTTATTTCATTAAAATTAACAGAAACGTTAACGCCTTCTCCACCAAAAAAGTCAGTTAAATGTTTAACTAAAGCTATTCTAGCTTCTTCTGGTCTTTTCAATCACTCAACCTCTATGTATATTCTTTTATTTGTATTTGGTGCTACATAAATTTCATTATTATTGTTCATCAATAGTATTGCTTCAGGTTTTGCAACAACTAAATCAACTAACTCATTTATCTTTTTTGAATACTCTTTTACTTGTTGTTCAGTTGCTCCATTAAATTTTAAGATTGGCATAAAATCACTCTTTTCTTTTTTTATTTTAACAAATACTTAACAAAAAAGAACCCTTAGAGTTCTCAAAAGTATATTTATCCTTTGTTTGTATTTGTTCCAGGTCTTGATAAGCCTTTTATAATTCATTTTTGAAATAGCAAGAATATAACTATCATTGGAATAATTGAAATGATGCATGCAGCCATTTTAATATTATTTGGATTTAATTGTTCACCTGGAATAATTCCATCAGAATACATTATTGAATAAAGTAGCATTGGTATTGTTCTTCATTGTCCAGTATCTTTGTCCATAACAGTTATTGGTCACAATACTGCATTTCAAGAATCAATAAAAGCGATTATTCCAGCTGTCAAAATGGCACCACTAACTGCTGGTACTGCAATTTTTAAAAAATATTGAAATGAGTTTAAACCATCTATTTTAGAAGCTCTTTTTAAATCTTTACTTAAATCATAAAATGCATTACTCATTAAATAAACCGTAAATACATTACCTATAAAAGGGACAATTAAGGCCGTTATAGAATCTCTTCATTGCATTTGCACAGTTATTCAATATCTACCTAATAAAAGAGACTCAGCTGGAACCATCATAATTGAGAAAATAATAATTAAAAGTAAAGGATTAAGTTTTGTTCTTCAATTATAAATTGCAAAACCAGCAAGAACTGAAACAACAAGTTGCAAAATAGTTGTTAATGAAGCTACTAAAAATGAGTTAAAGAAAAATCTTGGTATTGAAATTGAATCAGGATTGCCCTCAGCATTTATATATTTAAACATATCTTTATATGCTTGAAGTGTTCATTCTTTTGGCCATAAAGATTCCAAAACACCAGGTCTTACTTCTGAATAAGGTTTAAAAGAAGTCATAAGCATTCAATAAAATGGAAAAATTAAAAAGATTAGCATTAAAATTATTGCTGAATAAGTTGATATATTTAAAAATATTCTTTTATATCAGAAATCTCCTGCCAATTTTAAAGTTTTTGAATTTCTTTTGCTTATTTGATTTAAATAATTTCTGTGTCTTACATTAATATATTTTTTAATAAATGCTAAAACAAAAAACAAAATAGTTTGCAAATATATTTTTTTAAATATATTTTTACTATATATTATTTGCTTTTGCTTATTTTCAATAAATAAGTCTCTTTTCAATATTGCAAGATTATATTTATTTTTTCGTTTTTCAAATTTAACTTCAGATTTAGTGAAAGCTATTTGCGAAGTTATATAACTTTTCTTCATATCTATCACCTAACCTATCTAAATTTCTTTCTAAGATATTTACTTAATATTGCATTAAAAATTGTTATTACAAGAATTATAAGCATCAATATAATAGCTGCTGCTCCTGCTTTACTATAAGAAGCCAAAGAGCCAACTCCAGTATTAATTTGTGCAAATATATAATAAACTGCAGTTTGTGCACTTGCCTTTACTGCTTCATCATAATCAGCAAATAAGCCAAAAGGTATAAATTTTAATGATCCAATTATACTTGTTGTTATCATATAAACAATTACTGGCATAATTTGTGGTATAGAAATTTTTCAATATTGTTGTCATCTAGGTATACCATCTACTGCTGCTGCTTGATAAAGTCTTTTGTCAACTTTTAAAAATGCTGCGGTAAATAAAATAATTTGAAATGGTAACATTCTTCAAATTCCAAATATTGTTGTCATAGTTATAGCATTTTTAGGTTTTGTTCAATCAATATTTTCTAATCCAAATTTGCTTAGCAACTGTGCTAGTAGTGAATTACCACTATTTGAAAAAATCATTGAGAAAGCCATAGCAACAGCTAATGAAGAAGTTACATATGGCAAGAATAATGCTGACTGAAAAAAAGCAAAAGCTTTTTTATTTAAAACATTACTCAAAGACTTACCTACTCATAGTGAAAGAAGTAATGATATTGGAACCGATAGAGTAACATATAATAATGTATTTCTTAAAGCTATTGGGAATTCTTTCAGCGGATCTGTAAATAGGTTTTTTATAGATGTAAAACTAAGCTTAAAAACTCCTTGACCTCCATTTTCACTTAAACCAAATTTAAAAACTATATAAATTGAAAAATATGAAAAAACACAAATAAAGAAGAATGCTGGTAATATTCAAATCAATTGATTGAAAATATCAAATCTGCCTTTTTCTAAATTATTTGCGTTTTTTTTAGATAAATTTGTTCTGTTTATTATGAATCCTTTATCTCATTTTTTCATTAATTATTCTCCATCACTAAAAGCTTTTTTACTTTTTAGTTGTATTAGGGTTTTCTGTGATTTTTACATTAATTTGTCTATAAAACTCTTGATTTTGATAAGTTCTTATATATCTTGAAAGATTGTAATATTGATTACCATCTTCTAATAATTTATCCAATCCAATTTCTCTTGCACCACCTGATGCTCTTAAATCAAGTAGACCCCCTGTTCCTGTAAGAGCAGGTTTTAAACTTGAACGAATAATATCAGTTGTTGGTATTGCTTTTGAAGAAACTAGTTCAATGTCATCTCTTTCTCCTTTAATTAAAGGATCTAAATAATCTTTAATAAATGCTGTATTAACAGAACTTACACCAGCCTTAACTTCTGGGTTTCCTGTTGAATCTTTAATTTGTTGGAAATATTCTGGAATCAATGCTTTTGCTTCTTGCTTATCAATAGGATTATTAAAATAATCTTTTTCTATTTCCATGATAACATTACTCAATTTATCGACTTTTTTTATTTCATCAGAAGTATTATTATAACTTCCATCTAAATAACTTTCATAAATTGACATTCCTGATTTTGTTGCTGGCATATAACTTGTTTTTAAACCATATTGAGCAGTTTGAATTGGTTGCATCATGTAGTTTAAAAAATTTGTTACTGATTTTTCTTTTGCAGCCGCATTATTTCCATTAGATTTAAATCCTGCAATTCCTCTTCCTTGAGAAAGAAAAACTGATTTACCATTTGAATTTTCACCATTTGTTGTTGATGTTGTAATAACATCAGCTTTGCTTACTGGTCTGTATGTTGCTTTTCCGTTTATTTCAGTTCCATTATTAATTATTTGTACATCTTTGTCTTTAAATTGATCAGTAAAGTAAATATCGTTTGCTGATGATGCACTTGCCATGAACATTGTTGATTTAACAAAATCTTCTGTTACCCAGTTTTGCGTTGTACTTGTTCTTCTTGCTGCTGAAAACACTCCATTTCACTGGTCTCTTCACTCAGTACTTGATGCTTTATCATTTTTTAAAGCTATGTCTTTCATACCTTGTAAATATTTAGTTGTATTTAAGAAACCTTGTGAATAAGGATTAAGTTCTATGTTTGCTATTTTATTATTATAAGTAGTGCTATATCAAAAATCTTTGTCTGGACTTGGTGAAATTGAATCTTCTACATTAATTACACCTTCTTTAGCACCTTTAGTTGCTGCATAATCCATGTAATATTTATTATCAATTGAATCCATTCCAAAAGCAAAATTATATGTTTCATTTGGTTTAACTGATTTTGATTTATCTGCTTCATTTAATGTTACCGTTACATCCAAACCATCATTATCTACAATTTCTCTAAATGCACTTGCAACGTTCAAAACATTTTCAGTTGAGTTAAAAAATTCTTTAATTAAATTTACATCCTTAACTTTTTTCATTTCTTCCACCAAAGAATCATAAACATTTTGATCAATGCTAATTGAATCATTGTCTGATTGTGTTTTAGATAAACTCAAACCCTCTCTGAATATTTTAGTTTTTACTCATTCTTCAGATCCATCTAAAAGGTCACTTCTTTGCTTGTTATATTCATTAAAATTATCTGATAAATTGACTGATAAAGTGACTAATTCTGGAAACAAAGCCATAAATTGAATAAATAAATTAACATTAATTACAGAAATATCAAAAGATTTTCCAAAAGGTAAAACTATTTGAGTGTTTTTATATTGACCTTCTTCCATAAAAGCAGGAGTTATTAAATCTTCTTCAAATTTTTTAAAACCTTCGCCCATTGATTCTTTCATATCTCTAACTTGATTACCAATTGATGAATCAACATAAGTAGAAGCAGCATCAACGTATGAAACATATAAATCTGGTAAATTGTCTCCTGATTGAATAGCTAAATCTAAGTAATTAGAGCTTCTCATTACAACTTTTACTGGAACAAAATCTGGTTCATTTTTATAAGCTTGATTATAGCTTTCAGCAATATCTTGAAAATTCTTTCTTTTTTCTTGGTCACCATTACTACTTGTTGTACCAAATAACATAAAAACAACTTCATTTTCTGGTTTTATACCACATGAAATTAGGGTACTTGTGCTTACACCAACTACAAGTACAGATGATAGTGTTAATAATAGTTTTTTCATTTTATTTCAACATCTTTCTTTTTATATATTTTTAATTATAAACTTCTTTTAGTAAAAAAATAAAAAAATAAACCTTAATAGGTTTATTACTATGATCATTCAATTGTTTTTGGATCTGCTGGTTTTTTATTTTTTTCTAGATTATCAATAAGTCCATTTTTAATATGAATAACTGTATTTGCAATTTTAGCAATATTAGGGTTATGTGTAACAACAACAATTGTTGTTTTTTGTTCACGGTTAACTTTAACTAAAATTTCTAATACTTTACGTCCCATTTCTTCATCTAATGCTCCTGTTGGTTCATCAGCAAATAGAATTTCAGGATTTTTAGCTAACGCTCTAGCAATAGAAACCCTTTGTTGTTGTCCCCCAGACATTTGGTGAGGGTACTTGTTCATTTGTTCTTTCATACCAATTGTTTCAAAAATATCTTCAATTGACATTCCTTGTTTGTCTTTGTTTGCAAGGTTTTGACCAACTTCAGCATTTTCTTTTGAAGTCAAGTTTGTTAAAAGGTTATATTGTTGGAAAATAAATCCTACATTTTTTCTTCTAAATTTAGTTAAGTGAGAATCTTTTAATAATGTTAAGTTTGAACCTAAAATAAATACATCTCCTTCAGTTGCTTTATCTAATCCTGAAATAACATTTAGGAATGTTGTTTTTCCTGAACCTGATGGGCCTAATATTACAATAAAGTCTCCTTTATCTAATTTAATATCAATTCCTTTAAGGATTGGTGTTTCTAAATCTCCTGTAATGTAAGACTTTCTAACATCCTTAAGTTCAATAATGTGTTCGTCAACACTTGGTTTGCAATTAGTTGTAGTAACAATAGCACCTTCACTCAAAATTTGTTTTGAGTACTTATTTGTTAATTGTTTTTGATATTTATTTTTTTGTTTTAAACCTTTTACTCCTTTATCGAAGTTTAATTTAGGTTCAACTTCTATAAATTGACGTTCTGCTTGAGAATCAACTTTAAATACTTTAACTTCTGCAACTTCTTGTTGTTTTACAGATGGAGTTTTTTTAGTTGTCTTATTATTTTCCATATTTTCTAACTCCTGTTTTTTTGCTTCTGCTATTTTTTGATTTTCTATTATTTCTGCAGCTTTCTTTGCTTCTGCTAAAGCTAATTTATCAGCTAAAGCTTTTTCTTTTGTTTCAGTCTCTAATCTTTTTTTCTCAGCTAACTCAGCTTTCTTTGCTTCTTCAGCCTGTGCTTTTTCTTTAGCGTTTTTTTCGTCTTTTGCTAATCTTTTTTCTTCTTCAATTTTAGCAATTTTATTTTGGCGCTCTTGCTCTAATTGTTCTTTATAAATTTTCTTAGCTGCTTCCTTATTTTGTTTTTTAGCTAATTTTTCTTCTTTTAGTTTTTGTTTTATTAACTGCTTTTCATTTATTTTTGCAATTAATTTTTCTTCACTTTTAGTTATTTGTTTTGGTTCTACCTGCTTATTTACAATTTCCTTTTCAATAACTCTATTTGCTTTTGGTTCAGCCTGTTTTTCAACTTTAGCAGGTTTAATTTCTTTTTTAGCTTGCTCAACTTCTACTGGTTGAGATTTAGTTTTTTTAATAACATCATGTTCTTTTGAATTTACTACATTAGTCTTGGTAGCTTTAGACCAAGTGTTATTATTGATAGTTTTTTTAGTGTCAGCCATTTTAACCCCATTCTTTCCTTTTTTTATTTTTTAAAATAGTTAAAACAATATCTTAATAATTTTACATTATTTAACTATAAAAATAAAAAATATTTGTCTATTTTTAAAAGACAAATACATATTTTATTTAATTAATTCTTTTATCTTTGAATTCTCAACTGTGTAATTTTTATTGCAAAAGTCACAAACAACATGAACATCTTCATTATTTTTAATTATTTTTTCAATTTCACTATTACCCAATAGTTTTATTGAATTAATTATTTTTTCATCTGTACAAGTGCATTCAAAAATAAGTTCTTTACTTTCTAATATTTCTGCATCGTCCAGTATTTCTTTAATAACTTGATAATAATTAGTTGATTTCATTAATATTTCACATAAGTAGCTAGTGTTGCCTAACTTATTTTCCAATAATTCAACATCTTCTTGTGTATGTTCTGGAAGTAGTTGAATTAGAATCCCCACCACTTTTTTGATTTTTAAATCATCATCAAGCATTACATCACTTGTTAGCAATGAACCAATTTGATTACTATCTCTTAAAAAATCCATTCAAATATGATCCATGTTTGGAGAATCTGTGTTAATTGTTGAAATATAAGGTTCTTTTAGACCCATATCTCTACTATTTAATAGTTGCCCTTGTGTTCCAACTGTTGCATAAATTGGGTTATTGCTTATTTTTGGAATATAGTTTTCAATTTCAAAGTCTTTTACTTGAGCATAAGCTCTAATTTTATTATTTTGAAATTCTGCAATCATTTTCTTAGCAGCTCCATTGCTTGTAATATAATTTGTATTAATTTTTGCCATTTCTTTATTATCTAAAGAAATTAATGTATTACCAATAACAAATTTAGAAAGTGCCACGCTAATAAAAGGATTTGTTCCTTGCAAATCACAAATTTCTCTCATGCTTTCGCTTATGTCAACAATTGCTATTTTTGCATTATGTTTATGACTTATTGCTCTAATTTGTAAATCCATGTCAATTTCTCCTATTCAATTTTAAATTTTACATTATTTTAAGATAAATAAATATATTAATACTTTAGTATGCAATAATAAATAGATTTTTTACAAACTAATTTGTATTATAATTTTATATAGTAATCACTAAATGTGACTTGGAGGGAATATGTTAGATATAAATTTTATAGAAAGTAATTTAATTAAAGTTAAAGAGCAATTAAATAAACGCAGTGGAGATTATACTGTAATTCTTGACGAGGCTGTTGAACTAAACATTCAAAGAAAAACTATTTTAAAAAATGTAGAATCTTTAAAAGCAAACAAGAATAATTTATCAAAACAAGTTGGTGAATTAATGCGTGATAAAAAAATTGAAGAAGCTAACAAAATTAAAGAAGAAGTTTCATTAATTAATACAAACATTGATAAATTCGATGAAAAATTAAAATATGTGCAAGAACAATTAACTTATAAATTACAAAATATTCCTAATATTCCTAATGACAATATGCCACTTGGAGAAGATGAAAATGATAATGTTGAAATAAGAGTATGAGGAAGCGAATTTATAAAATCTCATGAATCTGCTCATTGAGATATTGCTGATAAATTAAAATTAGTTGACTTTGAAGCTGGACCAAAGTTAAGCGGTTCAAGATTTGTTGTTTATACCGGGTTAGGAGCAAAACTAGTTAGAAGTCTTGCTACTGTATTATTGGATTTACACACAAGTAAAGGATATAAAGAAATTACTGTTCCTTTATTAGTTAATCCACAAGCAATGTATGGAACAGGTCAATTACCTAAATTTAAAGAAGATGCTTACATAACAACAAATGAGCAATATTTAATTCCTACAGGTGAAGTTCCTTTGACTAATTTACATGCAGGAGAAATTTTGGAATTGACTCAATTACCTATTCATTACACAACTTACTCACAATGCTTTAGACAAGAAGCAGGAAGTGCTGGAAGGGATACAAAAGGTTTAATTAGATTACATCAATTTAACAAAGTTGAATTAGTTAAAATAACTGACCAAGAAACAAGTGAATTAGAATTACAGGGAATGGTTAAAGACGCAGAAGCAGTACTTCAATTATTTGAATTACCTTATAGAGTAGTAGAACTATGTACAGGTGATGTTGGATTCAGCTCAACAAAAACATATGACTTAGAAGTTTGATTCCCAGAACAAAACAAATATCGCGAGATTTCAAGCTGCTCAAACTGTGCTGATTTTCAAGCTAGAAATATGCAAACAAGATATCGTGATTCTAATGGCGAAGTTAAATTAGTTCATACACTAAATGGTAGTGGAGTTGCTATAGATCGTTTATTAGCAGCTATCTTAGAAAACTATTGAGATGGTGAAAAATTAGTTTTACCAAAAATTTTAAAACCTTACTTCAATAATCAAGAATACATAAAATAACAAGCACTCATAGGAGTGTTTTTTATATACTTTGAAATATTAATAAAAAATAGTTTAAAATTAAAAATAACTTACATTTTTAGAAGGAATGAAAAAAGAAATGAAAACTAAAAAAACGAAAACTAAAACGTTTGAATTTTTAACACTATTTGTCATGGTGATTGGAACTGTTATTGGTTCAGGTATTTACATGAAAAATAGTGAATTATTAAGTCAAACAAATAATCCAATTATTGCTTTAATTCTTTGATCTTTTGTTGGGGTTATTTGTATAATGTCAATGGTTGTATTCATTGAAATATCTTCGTCTACAAAACACTTTGGAAACGGGACACTGGGGAATTGAGCAAAGATTTTCATAAATAGAAAAACTGCTTCTTTTTTCTCAATTATGTATGGTTGAGTTTATATTCCAAGTACACAAAGCGTATTTGTTGCTGGAGCAGTAAACTACTTACTACTTGCTATTGGAGTTCCAATAGCACCTTATCAACAATTAATTATTTATTTAATTGTTGGTATAAGTATTTTTATTACTTGTACAATTCTTTCTATATACAAGAGATTTGTAAATAGAAGAATTCAAGTTATCGGAATACTAATTAAATTTTTACCTTTAGTTATTGCTTTTGTTGCTGGTTTTATTTTAATTGATAAAACCGGCGGAACAAGCGCAATGTGAGGAACTGGAAATAAGCAATGATCTCCAATTTTATTCTTTGGTGGATTTGGAGGAATCCTATTTGCTTTTGATGGTTATGTTTACATAGCTAATTCACAAAAAACAGCTACTCACAAGGATGTTGTTCCAAAAGCTTTATTTGCAGGAATGATATTTGTCGCTGTATTCTACGTATTAATGGCACTCTCACTATTCTTAGGTTCACCAGATGGTTCAATTGTTAAGTTATTTGAAAAAATGATTGGTGGTAATGATAGTGCTGCTGCCAGAATTATTTCAAATCTTATATTGATGGCAATTTGTTTGCTTGGTTCAAATATATTTGTTGATATTGCTATTGTTGATTTGGCTTCTGATGCTAACAATAAAACTATTTATACAAAAAATAGAGAACTGAGTTATAAGAAAGCAGGAGTTATTCAATTTTTAATTTTTATAGTTGCTTATTCTTTTTTAATTGTTATTGGAATTTGTACAACTAGAGAAGGTTGAGATGGTTTATCTTCTAAAATTAACACTGAAAATGTCATAACTATTGAGGATTTACTAAATAAACCCGCAGATTACATAAATTGATTTTCATCTGGTACTAGTTGTTTAGTGTTTATAATGGTTTTAGTTGTTATGATTGGTGGAATTGTTAATAGATTTACAAAAAGAGTAAAAGTTGAGCAATCAAAATTATTTTTAGTTTGTGGAATAATTTCTTCTTTCTTTATGACTATATTTATTTTCTTTGGAATATTCTCATTTATTTGAGAACCTAAAAACATAGCAGACGGAAATTGAGAATTACAACTTTCTGGTATGTGGTTCTTGATAATACTTGCAGTTTCCTTAGCTATTAATGTTATAGTTTTTTTAATTCAAGAGAACCTGTTTAAAAAAGATCCTTATACTGACGGATGAGAAGGAGAAATAAATCCTGATATTATTGTTGAAGAAAATTTAAGTATTAAAAAAGACATAATAAAATTAAAAAATAAAATTTTTAAAAATTAAGAGCACCTTTTAGTGTTCTTTTTTTTATATAATCTTTTTATCTCAAATTAGAAAGAGGTTATTTAATGGATTTTAAAGTAAAAAACCCTTTTAAAAGGGCTAAAAATGGAAAGCCTTCAGAAAACAAAAAACAATTTAAAATGTTTTCTGCTTTTACAATACTGTTATTAATTATTGCAGGTATCATTTTTCTTAGTTGAATTTTAAAATGAAGTGGCGCTACTGTTGAAATTAATAATGAAGAAAAACCAATTGTTGCATTAGGAGTTTTTGATCTTTTTTTAGCTCCTATTTATGGTTTTGCAAGTGGTGCTGAAATTATTATTTTTTTAGTAGTTCTTGGCGGATTTTTAAATATTGTAATATGTTCAAAGGCTTTAGAGGGTTTTTCACAAAAAATTACTAGTTGACTTAAAGGAAAAGAAATTTGAGCAATAATTCCTTTAATGTTTTTCTTTTCACTTGTTGGTAGTGTTGAAGGCCTTGCTGAAGAATCACTTGGATTTTACTTAATATGTATTCCTTTAATGATGGTTGCTGGCTATGACAAATTAACAGGGTTTATGATTGTTCTATTAGGAGCAGGGGTTGGGGTAATGAATTCAACTGTCAATCCCTTTGCAATAGGTGTTGCTGTTGAATCTGCAAATAGTGGATTATCTCCAGAAAATTTAACTTCTGTTGGCGATGGATTGATTTGAAGAATTGTTTGTTGATTTTTAATGACATCAACAGCTGTAGTATTTGTTATGTGATATTCATGAAAAGTAAAATTAAATCCTCAAAAATCAATTGTTTTTAAAACAATGGAAGACGACAAAAAATTCTTTTTAAGTGAGCAAACCGAAAAAATTGAAATGAATTGAAAAAAGAAACTAACACTTGCTATATTTGGATTAACTTTTATTCTTATGATATTTTACATGGTTGGGTGAGATAGCATATTTGGTTTTGAAGAAGGAGAAGGACCATTTTATAAATTTGGTGAATGAGTGAATACTCACATTCCTTACTTAACTAGTCAAACTCCTGGATTTGGCAATGGCGGATTTATTGAAATTTCAGCAATATTCCTTATTTCTGCTATCGTTTTAGGTTTTGTCAATTGTCTAGGTGAAGATGGATTTATTGATCAATTTATGGTTGGAGCAAAAGATTTATTTGGTGTTTGTTTAGTTATTGCTGTTGCTGGAGGTATTGGTTGAGCTCTTCAAGTATCTTTAATTCAGCAACTTGTTGTTTTAGGCCTTTCTAATTCTATTGGAGGAATTGATTCTTCAATAGGAATTCTAATAATACTATTTATTCTATTTATTCCATTGTCTATATTTATTCCATCAACTTCAGGTTTTGCTAGAGCTGTATTCCCATTACTTGGTGGAGTTCTTGCAAAAGACAGTGAAGTTTTAACAAGTGGTTCAATAACTGCTTTTTCAATGGCAAATGGATTTGTTAATTTATTTACCCCTACTTCTGGAATAATAATGTCGGCAATTGCTATTGCTAGAATTGATTATAGTAAGTTTATGAAGTTAATGTGACCTATATTAGCAATATTATTTGTGATGTCTATTATATTAATTACTTTTGGTGGACTAATTGGTGGAAATATAGCTTAAATTAGTTTAAATCTCTTAGGTTAATATAAAAAATCTACATTTTTAAATGTAGATTTTATTTTTGAAATTAATATTTATAAATTATAAGCACTTAAAAGAGCATTTGTATTATTTTTAAACTCATCTTTAAATTCTTCTAAATTTAAATTTCTTTCTTCTTCTAAAATTTTTATTTTAGGGATAAGCTTATTCATTATTTCATTTTGAATTTTTGAGATAGCATTAAAATCTATTTTATTATATAAAGCATCTTTTTCATTCTCTAAATTATCAAAATTTATTTTTTGTAATTCTTCGATTTTGCTTTGAATTTTTTCAGCGAGAACATCATTATTTTTTTTAATTAATTTTTGTCCTCTTAAATAAAGTTTTGAAATTTTTTCTTCTTTTGTTTTTGTTTTAGTTTCAATTTCAGAAAGTTTTGCTAAATATTTTTGAATTACTTTTTCTTGTGTTTTTAGTATTTCCAAATCTTGTTTAGAATAGACTTTTTTAAAACTTAAAATTTCCTTATTTAATTCATTTTTTAATTCTTTATCAATTTCATTGTCTTTGAATATTAATTTTTTAATTTTTAAAGCTGTTTTAAACACTAAAGTTTTTTCATGTTCTCTTTCTTTGTAAAATAGCATTGTTAATGTAATACCACCACCAAATGAAATTAAACAACCAACAGTATAAAGCAGTCCATTAGTTAGTCCTGATATTTTAGCTGTTCCACCCATTACAGGATCTGTAAAGAAACCAATTAATTCGAAAATACCAAGTCCTGTTTGTGATCTTTGAGAGACGCTTACCCAATTCAAGAAAGCTCCTGCAAAAAAGGCAGCTACACAACCACAAATAAGTGGTCTTTTTTTAGGTAAATTTATTCCATAAAGAATTGGTTCAGTTAAACCTAATAGACCCATTGGTATCATTCCATATGCTTGTTTCTTTAATATTTGATTTCTTGTTATTAAAGCAACCCCAATTAAGGCACCTACTTGTGATCATACAGATATTGATCCAGCTATACCTAAGTATGATCAACCATTATTAGTTAAGAATTCGATCCTAATTGCCACACCAAGGGCACCATGCAATCCAAAAATAACACAAAGTTGTCATATACCAACATATATTCCAACACCCAAACCAAAAGGTGCGTTTCCAACGTAATACATTAATGCCCCAAATAAAGCCTCAAAAGCATTTCATAATGGTGTAAAGATTACAAATCCAACTATTGCTGATACTAAAAATACTATAAAAGGTCTAAACATTAGTTCCAAACTTATAGGTATTCATTTAACTACCCATGAATCTATTCTATAGGCAAAGTAAATACACGGTAAAACAACAAACACCTTTGTACCTAATGGATTCAACCTAAAAATATCTGATAATCGATTAAAGGAAACATTTGAAGTCTCCAATTTACTTAGCGGTAATCAAATAAATTCTTGACCTATTCCATTTTGCCCGCCATCAAAGAAAATTATTGGAGCACCTAATATAATACCTACCGTCACACCATAAACAGGGTTTAATCCAAAATAATCTGATGCAGTATATGCTAGAACAATTGCTGTAAAATAAGTTGCTGATCTAGCTATTACAAACAGCATAACTCATATTGGTGATAGCTGTGGATCAAATAGCGAAATTTGACCCTCTGCAGGGTTCTGCGATGTTACTATTGAAGGCATAACCCCAGTTATTACAAGAATTGCCATTAAAGCTTGAATTATACCAGTTCCAGTCATAACCGGTATCATTTTTACCATGATTGCCATAATCATTGACATAAATGATTTCATTGCTGATTTTTTTTCTTTTGTTAGCATTATTGAATTTGAAAATTCATTTTGTAAGATAACTTCATTTTTCACTTTATAAACATCTGGACCAATTACAACTTGAAGTTCATCTCCATTTCAAACAATCTGTTTAACTATACTCAATTTTTTTAAATTATTTTCATCAATTTTATTTTTATCAATTATCGAAAATCTTAAGCGAGTCATACAATTATAGACATCGCTATAATTTTCCTTTGAACCTACATATTTATTAATTTCTGAGGCTATTTTTTGATATTTATTAGATGATCCACTAAAAAAATCTCTAACATTTTGTTTACTTTTTGTTTCTTCATATTGTATTAAACATACGAGGTCGCCTTTTTTATACGCACCTTCTTTAAAATTTTTAATTTCTATTTTCTTATCAAATACTATTGGGGTTTCTGAAGAGATTTTTCTTTCCTTTAAATATTTTAAATCAACTTCAAAAAGTTCATCAAAAAGGTAAAGTCTTGAATTCACTTGTAAATCTATTTTAAAGGGTTTTCCAAAGAGATTTACAGTTTCAAGACCGCAATGAATTAATACATCAATATCATTAATCTTTAAACCATACGCATGTTTTGTATCAAAAATCATTGTTAATTCAGCTTCGTCGAATGGTAATGAGAAATTACCTTTTTTCGGTTTTATTAAAAGACCATCACCTAGTAATTTTTGCGAAAATGCTGGATCTGAACATTTATCAATAGCAACAATATCACAATCAACGGGTGCATAAAATTTAAATTCCATATTTTTAATTCCTTCCTAGAATATTTTCCAACATTTTTTGATCTAATTGTTATGCTAAATTTAAATTAAAAGTAATTTATAATAAATAAAGTAATTTATAATAAATAAAGAAACTATTACTAATAGGGAGGCAGTATGAATAATATAAATCAAACTATAGTTGCTCCAACTACTAATATTTCAACTCAAGCTATTTCTTTAATTAGAATTAGTGGTGATGACAGTTTTAATATAATTAATAAACTTTTAAAAAAGAGAATTACTGAAACTAAAAATGTTTGAGTTAGAAAACTTTATGATAAAAATGAGTTAATTGATGAAGTTGTATTAACTAGTTTTGTCGCGCCTGCAAGTTTTACTGGTGAACATGTTGTTGAAATCGCTTGTCATGGGGGAATTTTGAACACACAAAAAATAATTAATTTAATTATTAAGAATGGTGCAAGAATGGCAAATAAAGGAGAATTTAGTCAAAGGGCATTTTTAAATAATAAGATTGATTTAATTCAAGCTGAAGGAATAAATGATTTGATTTTCGCCAAAAATGAGTTAGCTTTAAAAATCGGAGTTAACAATATGACCGGTGTTCACAATCAAAGCATTATAAATTTAAAAACAAACTTATTAGATATCATCTCAAGAATACAAGTATCAATTGATTACCCTGATTATGATGATGTCGAAGGAAGCAGTGTTGAAGACTTAACAACTGCACTAAGATTAATTAACAACGAAGTAACTGCATTATTAAAAAGGTCTAAAATGGCTATCAAGAATGCTAATGGAATAAAAACAGCGATAGTTGGTAAAACTAATGTTGGAAAATCTTCTCTTTTAAATGCTTTGCTAAATGAGGATAAGGCAATAGTTACTGACATACATGGTACAACAAGAGACATTGTTACTGGAGAAATAAATTTGGAAAATATAAGTCTAAATTTAATTGATACAGCAGGAATTAGAAAAACGAATGATGTTGTTGAAAATTTAGGAATAGAAAAATCTTTTAAAATGATTGAAGATGCTGAACTAATATTGTTCGTTGTAAACAAGGAAAATTTAAATGATAGTGAAAACAAAGAAATATTTTTAAAAATAAAAAATAAAAAATTTATTTTGATATTTAATAAAAGTGAATTAATTAGCAATGAAGAGAAAATTCAATTAATCAATGAATATGAAAATATTGTTTTCACGAGTGCTATAAATAATGACATTGAAATGTTGTTAAATATGATTGAGAGGCTTTACTTTAACGAAGAAATAATGAATAATGATTCTTTGATATTGATAAATTTAGAGCAAATTTCGTTAGTTGAGCAAATCAAAAATAAGCTTGAGCAAGCTTTAAATGCAATAATTTTTGGAGTACCTATTGATATTATTAATGTTGATTTGCATCAAGCTTGAGAATTTTTAAATCAACTTATAGGAGAGCAATATGAAGAGGAAATAATTGATAATATATTTAAGAAATATTGTTTAGGAAAATAAAAAAGCGTTAGTCGCTTTTTTATTTATTTCTTAAAATTGAATTTTTCGCTTACAGTAAACGGTTTTTTGAAGTTATAAGCTATAAGTACTGAACTAAGGGCTTCTTCATAATTATTTTTAAGTAACTCTAATTCATTTTTATTAAAAATGTTTAATTTCTTTATTTTATTAATTATTTCTTTGTTTGACGAAGTAATAAATTGATTTAATCAATCAAGATTTAAGGTTTTTTCAATTTGATTTAGTTTTTCAGTTGCTTGCTCTAATTCAAAAATGTATTTTGAATTTTCAATTTGACTTTTAATTTTTTCTGCTTGATCAATATTATTATTTTTAAAAGCTTTTCTTCCTCTTTTGCTTAATTTATTTTTTTCTTTTATCTGCTTTTCTTCAATATTTGATATTTTAACTTTCGCTTTTAAAATAGAAATCAAAATTTTTTCAATCTTTTTTATTTCAATTTCATCTTGACTAGACAAATTAATAAAATTACCTTTTAAATCATTTAGTATGTTTTCTTTTTCTTGATAATTTAAATTATTTCTTTTTTTAATATAATTAAAAAGTTTTTTGTTAATTATATTAATAGATTTTTTTTCACTAATTCTTTCCTTGTACATTAAAATACTAATCAATATGGCCGTTACCAAAGCAATAGCACAAGAGGCTACATATCATAATCCATTTGCTATTCATGATAACTGGCCTGTTGCCTTAGCAATTGTTCCATCCACATCAAATGCTGTATATTGAAAATAACCAATTCCTTCAAAAATACCAACACCTGTTCCTATCCTTGCAGTTACACCAACTAAACCAGCAAACGTTCCTGCTATAAATGCAGAAATTATAGCAGCTATAAATAATCTTTTCCTTGGTAGTGTTATACCATATATAATGGGCTCTGTAATACCTAGAAAACCTACAGGGACCATACCCATTGCTTGTTTTTTTAATTCTTTATTTTTTGTAACAATTATTAAACCAATAATTGCGCCAATTTGAGAATAAACTGAAATTGATTGCCCTGGTACAAATACAGCATAACCTCCCTGACCAGAAGTTAAACTAACTAACGCTTGCAGCACAGCTATAGTTCCAACTGTTCCATGAATGCCAAAAATTACAAATATTTGTCATAGACCAGTGTAAACACCCAAACCTATTCCAAATGGTATTTTTGAAATAAAGTACATAATTATGCCTATTATACCTTCTGAAAAATTTCAAACAGGCATTAGTATACATAGACTGAACATACCAACTATTAAATAAACTAAAAATGATCTACAAGTTAGCTCAAAAAGTGGGCTTATTCAAGTTTTTATTCATTCATCTAGTACTTTACCAAAGTATACAGCTGGAATTATTACAAATATTTTTAAATTCCCTGCTGTTATCATTATTGTTAATCATCTATCTAAAATATATTGAAGTTGAGGATCAGAAACATTAATTTTCCCTAGCGTAAAAAGTACTCATTCACCACCAGCACCAAATGCTCCACCTCCTAAAAATAATATTGGTGAACTTAAAATAAGACCTATTCCAACTCCTACATAAAGTCTTAATCCAAAATATTTTGACGCTGAAACAGCAACAGCTATTCCATTAAATAGAGGGGCTGATTTCCCCGTTACAAATAACATAAGTCAAAAAATATCTCAGCCGGTTGCATTTTTAATTGCCTCCATGCCTTCAGATGTTATTGTAAATGTTGGCATTATATTTGTTAATGTTAAAATACCAATTAAAGCTTGAATTAAACCTGTTCCTATAAATATCGGGATAAGTGGAACCATTATTCCGGAAAACATTGCTAAAGATCTTTTAAGAAATGGCTGCTTTTTATCGTTTTTATTAATTTCAACATCAAGTTTTGAAATTTCATCTTTTAATTTATAAACATCTTGTCCTATTACAATTTGTAGCTCTTCACCATTTCATATTATTCCTTTAACTACTTGATTTTCTGATATTTTATTTTCATCAACTTTTGATTTATCATTTATTTTAAATCTTAGTCGAGTCATGCAATTGTATACTTCACTATAGTTTGATTTTCCGCCAACAAAAGAATTAAGTTGAACTGCGGCTATACTGTATTTATTTTCAGCTCCAAAGTAAGCTTCTAAATTACTTTTTTCTACTTTGCTATTTTCTGAAAAAACACCTATGAGCTCTCCTTTTTTAACTTTACCTGTTTTTTTAAATACAAACTTTCAGTTGCTTGAATCCATTGAATCAAGAACAATAGGTGTTGATTTAACTAAGTTTAAATCATTTAATAATTTTAAATCAACTTCTACTATTTCAGAGTTTAAATTTATTTTTTCATTTTTATTAACTTTTACCTTAAAAGGTTTACCATTTAATTTAACAGTTTCTAATCCTATATGCATTAAAATTGTTGGAGCTTCTTCACTTTTAAAAAAGAATGCGTGCTTAGTGTGAAAAATTTCAGCAACTTCTCCTTTTTCTAATGGAGAGTACAAAGTTTTAGAGCTTGGCTCAAACACAAAACCGTCTCCTAGCATTCCTTCTGAAAAAACGCCATCGTTTAGCTCAGCTAAATATTTAACAAAACCATCTGATGGAGCAAATATTTTTATTTCTTTCATTCTAGCCTTTCTAATATTTTATTCATTTATATACATTATTAGTTTATTTTTTAACCATATTATTATGCTGCTTTTAAAAAAACAAAAAAGTGCTTTTTAAAATTAAAAGCACTTTTTAAATATAAGACAAAATTGATGAATAGATGCTACCTATCAAAATATTAGCAGCTATATTTCTATGCACAAAAGATGGTCAATCTTTTATAATATCTAACAAAATTACTCCTTCCGGATTAAAATTTATTTTTTTTAATTGATTTTCAGTAGTAAACAAGAAAATATTAATACTTTTACTAAAAGGCGACTCTTTTATTGAGTTTGCTATTAATTCGATATTTTCATTATCTCTACCAGATAAAAAAATTATAATCACATATTTTTTATCTTCCGAAAAAAATGGTTTTTGAAAGTGAGTCTGATTCAAAAGCTGAGTTCTTTTTTGCAAAGAATTGAAACTATCTTGCATAAAATTTGCAGAATTAATCATTTGATTGGAAGAATAAATAAAAACCTCATCACTTTTACAAATAGATTTAGTTATTTTATTAATAAACTCTTTGTTATTTTCCAACCAAGAAAAAATAGGTTTATAAAAATCATTTTGATCTTTAATTGTTTGTTTATTTAAGTTTTCAAAATTCTCACACTCTTTTTTTAACAAGAATCAAAATTCTCTAAATCCTGAAAATCCTAAGTATTTTGAAAACTGTGTTATTGTTGATTCGCTAACAAAACATAAGTTTGCTAATTCTTTTTGAGATATTTCAATCTTTTTGCTAACTACTAAGTTTTTAATCGTTGTCGCAATCAATTTATAAGTTGAGTTTTTGTACTCTTTTGAAGCATATTCAATTCTTTCTAAAATTCAAGCCATTAAAACCTCTGCAGTCTATAAGAAAATTATAACAATATAAATACTTTTACTTATTTATTAGTTAATTTATTAAAAAACTCTTTATCATATTGATAAAAAGTTTTTTAATTAAATTTCTTTTGTTTCTAAAAAGTTTTTAAACCAATTATATGATTTTTTCTTAAATCTATTTCCTGTTCCATTATGATAATCATCATAATCTACAAAAATTAAACCATATCTTTTTGACATTTCATTTGTTGATGCTGAAACCACGTCAATTGGTGTTCACATTGTGTAACCAAATACATCAACACCATCCTTTATTGCTTCGCTCATTTGCTCAAAATGTCTACCTAAATAATCAATTCTGTAATCATCTTCTACAGTGTTATTTTCATTAAGTTTTTCTAAAACACCAATACCATTTTCAGAAATAAATAATGGTAAATGATATCTATCTCATAATTGATTTAGCGTATATCTAAGTCCAATCGGATCAATTTGTCATCCTCATTCTGTTGCTTCTAAAAATGGATTTTTTCCTGCCTTTAGACCATTTGCTTCTGTTAGCTCTCCACCAGTTTTTGTAGTTGTTCCTGACATATAATAGCTAAATGTTATAAATTGAATTGGATTTTCCTTTAAAATTTTGTCGTCTTCTGGAGTTTTATCAATTTTTACACCATATTCTTTAAACATTCTTAAAGCATAACCGGGGTATTCTCCTTTTGCCATTACATCATAGTAAAAGAATTTTTTCATTTGATCCATTTTTAAATTTTCCATAACATTTTCAGGATTACAATCTATTGAATAAGAAGTTGCATCAGCAACCATGCACCCAACTTTTATGTCCTTGTATTTTTTGGCATATTTAATAACTTTAGCTTGTAAAACAAATTGAACATGTAAATCATTATATGACGCTAGAACATTATCTAGCATTGAATTTTTATTTTCGCTCATTAATGAAGTTGCTATAAGCGCTCCTAAATTAATTTCATTAAATGGTAACCAATATTTAACATATTCATGAAATTCATCAATAACAAGATAAGCAAATCTTAAATAATTATCTTTAAGTTCTTCACTTTGTCAACTTATTTGTTTTTGTAATATTCAAAAAGGTAAATCAAAGTGATTGATTGTTACCATAACTTCTAAACCTTGTTTTTTACATTCTTTGAAAACATTTCTATAAAATTCTAAGCCTGCCTTGTTAGGTTCCTTATCATTACCATTAGGAAAAATTCTTGTTCATGCAATAGACATTCTGAAAATTTTCATGCCTGCTTCTTTAAACAAAGCAATATCTTCTTTATATCTATGATAAAAATCTATTCCGTGTCTTTTTGGAAAATGTAAACCAGCTTTATTCTCAATAGAATCCAGTAGTGTTTGTTTAGTTACTTTTGAGCCTGATGTATTTTTTCTATCCTCAATTTCTTTAAATGGTATCATCTCCATTAATGATAATGTTTTTCCATCAACATCATACGCACCCTCAACTTGATTAGCTGCGGTTGCTCCACCTCAAAGGAAATTCTGAGGAAATTCTAATTTTTTTGTCATACTTACTCCTTTTAATTTATTTTTAATAGACCTAAACCACCATAACAAGCAGCCTTATTTTTTAATAAAGATATTTCAAATTTATTTTCAATTTCTTCGTTTGTATCAAATTTTCTTCCTTCTCATTCAAATGATTTATTTTTGCTTATTGCTTCATTCAACATTGAAACAAATTGATTATTTGAACTAATTGCTCCACCTAAAGTTATTAAATCAAGATCTAAGCAAAAATCTAAATTTATTATAAACTTAGAAAGTTGGCTAATTCATTCATCAACAAGTTGAACACATAAGGGATCTTTATTATTGTATTTTTCAAATAATTCAAATCCTGTTAATTTTGTTTCACATTTTGTAAAATATTGATGTTTAAATAACAATGTTCCTAAGCCTGTATCTAAAGTTACAGTAAATCCATCATTTCCATAAATATTTGATCTCATTTTTCCAACTTCGCCCGCTCTAAAGTTTTTACCATCAAAAATTCTTTCATTAATTATAAGCCCACAACCTATAGCTGTTCCTATTGTTAAATGAGCCATATTTTCAATTTTTAAAGTTTTTTTTCTTTCTAAAAATTCTCCATATGCTGCTGCTTTTGCATCATTATGTAAAATAAATTTTTTCATATTTTTAAATCTTGAAAAATATTCTTCTAAATTAATATTAACTTCACACATTGATGATTCTGCCAAAATTTTTCTTTTATATGGATCTACAGGTCCTGGTACAGCTATAGCTAAATTAAATTCTTGTTTTTCGTTATTTAAAATTTCTGAGATTTTTTCTAAAACTTCTATTAGTTTTGTTTTCCCCATTTGATCAGGGTTACTTTTTGTGTCAACATGGTATTCTTTAATTTCTTTATCATTTTCAAAGACAATACACTTAATTCCTGTTCCACCTATATCAAAAGTATAATTTAACATTTTAATTTACCTTTCTTAAAAATATTTAGACAATTAAATATTTTCTCCATTTGTTTTTATCAATTCTTTGTATCAATAATAGCTATCTTTTTCAATTCTCTTCATGTCCTTTAAATCAAATTCATCTCTGTTAACATATATAAAACCATATCTTTTTGATATACCTTCATGTGTTGAAACTAAATCAATTGCACTTCATGGCATATATCCAATCATTTCAACTCCATCTTGAATAGCAAGTCCCATTTGTTCAATGTGTTTTTGGTAGTACTCAATTCTATAATCATCATGAATTTTTCCGTCTTCAGTCAAAATGTCTTTCGCACCAATACCATTTTCTGTGATCATCATTGGTAAAGAGTATCTGTCATAAACTTCTCTTAAAGTATTTCTAAAACCAACTGGGTCAATTTCTCATCCAAATTGAGTTTTTTGTAAATTAGGGTTTTTTGTTGCCATACCAAAACCAGGTAAAACTAATCCTTTTTGTTGATCAAATTTTTCAGTATTTTCTTTAAGTGCTTCATCTGTTGGCATTTGAGCTGTCATTGTTGAATAGTAATTAAAAGCTATGAAATCAGGTTTTCCTTTTGATAATGTTTCTAGTTCTTCTTTTGAAACTTCAAATTTAATTCCCATACTTTTTACAAAATTTAAAAATACTTTACTGTAAGTTCCCTTGCAAACTGCATCAAGGTAAACTCAATTTCTAATCATATCAATATTTAATTTAGCTGTATAATCTTCAGGCTTGCATGTGTTTGCATAAACTGTAGAAATATTTGGAGCTGGTCCTATTTTTGCTTTTGGGCATATTTCTTTACATTTTATTATTGCTTTTGCTTGCGCTAGGTTTAAATTATGTAAAACTTTTAATTGATTTGTAAAATCTTGTTTTTCTAAAACTTCAAATCCTGCTGCCATCATTACTAAAACATTTAGTTCATTTATTGTTAATCAATAGTTTATTTTTGAACCAAAATTTTTAAGTAAAACTTCAGCATACAGTTCAAAATGTTTTACAAAGTTTTCACCATGAACTCCACCATCTTCCATTACAAACAGTGGAATATCAAAGTGAAACATAGTTACAACTGGTTCAATTTTATTTTTTAACAACTCATCTATCAAGTTGTTATAAAATTTAATTCCTTCTGGATTTATTTCACCTTTTGAATTTTTAATTATTCTTGGTCAAGAAATTGAAAATCTATAAGATTTTAAACCCATTTTTGCCATCATTTCAACGTCTATTTTTCAATTTTTATAGTGCTCACTAGCTTCTTTAAAACCAGTTATGCCTTTTGGATAATTAGGTTTATCACCATATAAATCCATTGTTGAAGGAACTTTTCCACCTTCAGTTATGCAACCTTCTACTTGATATGCACTTGTTGATGCTCCTCATAAAAAATTCTTTGGAAATTTGTTCATATTTACTCCTTTTTATCAAGTTTAATCTTGATAAATTAATTATCTTAATTTATTAAGAAATTTTCTATTTCATTTAACAAGTTGTAAAATACTTTTACGGAAAAAAAGTATTTTACCAAAAAAAGAGCAGTGCTCTTTTGTTTTAAATTCCATAGTTTTTTAATAAACTATTCGTTCCATCAAAATATTCTTCTTTAAACTGATTTAAATCTAAGATTTGTTTTTCCTCAACAAATGCCAACAATTCTTCAATGTAATTTATTTTTTCTTTTTTCAATTTATTAATTCCATCAAAATCAATTTTTTGTCTTTGCAAATCTTTTATTTTTTCATCTTCACTTAAATCTAACATAGATAGTGTGTCTATTTGTGATTTAATTTCTAAAGCTTTTGTTTGATTATTATTTTTTATCGCTTTTTTGCCTTTTGCAAAAAGTTTTTCAATTTTTTCATCATTTTTTACAATTTTATTATTAATTGCTGTTTGCATTCTCAAGTATTCTTGAATTATTTTTTCTTGTTGTTTTAAAAACTTAATTTCATCAGCTGAATAAATTTTTTCAATACTTTTTAGATGATTTTCAACTTCTTTAACTAAAGCTTTATCTAAATCTTTATTTTTAATAATTTTATTAATCAATTTTTTTGTCACTTTATTAATTAAAGTATTTTCGTCTACTCTTTCCTTATAAATTATTATCGTAAACGCTACACCAAGTGCTGTTGCAACAATACACCCCATTATATAAAGTAAACCGTTTGTTAATGGATCTAGAGGTGCTATTCCACCAAAGGGTGGTTCTGAAAAATAACCTAATGCGGAAAATATTCCCATTCCTGTACTTAATCTTCCTGAAACTTTTAGTCAATTTAGTAAAGCCCCTGAAATAAACGCAGACATAATACCTGCATATAAAGGTCTTCTCTTTGGAAGCATTATTCCATAAAGAATTGGTTCAGTTATTCCTAAAACACCCATAGGAACCATTCCTCATGCTTGTTTTTTTAATAAACTATTTTTAGCAACAATTGCAACACCAATTAGTGCTCCAACTTGTGATCATGTTGAAAGAGTTGAAGCTATGTATAAATATCCTCAACCTCTATTTGCGATATATTCGATTTGACCTAAAATCGATAGAGGTGCATGTAAACCAAAAATAACACAAACTTGTCATAAGGCAACAGCTAAACCTACACCAATGCCTAAAGGTGCTTGCGCAAGATAGAAGAATATTCCACCTAACAGAGCTTCAATTAAATTTCAGCTCGGTGTTACTATAAAGAAACCAAATAAAGCTGATATTAAAAATACTATAAGTGGTCTAAATAATAAATCTAATGTTATAGGCATTCACTTTCTAACTCATTCATCAACTTTTTTAGCAATGTATATTATTGGTATTAAAGTTAATGTTTTTGTTCCTAACGGTACTATTCTAAAAACTTTAGAAATGCTATTAAACGGTGTATTTGGTGTACTTAAATTTCCTAAATCCCATCAAACTTTTTCAAATCCAATACCATTTTGTCCACCATCTAAGAAAATAATAGGTGAACACATAATAATACCTAATCCAACTCCTAAAACTGGGTTAAGTTTAAAGTAATCAGCAGCAGTATATGATATTGCAATACCCATAAAAAATCCTGCTGATCTTCCTGCAATAAATAAAACAACTCATCCAACATTTAAATTTGGATCGAATAACGATATTGACCCTTGTGCTGGATTTTGTGAAGTTACAATATTTGGCATAACTTTGCAAAGAACAAGAATTGCAATTAAAGCCTGAATCATTCCTGAACCAGTCATAATTGGAATAGTTCTAATCATTGTACCTCCTATCATTTGAAAAAATGAACCAAATACTGATTTTTTTTCATTTGAATTTGATATTGATTGAATAAATTGGTTTTGATTTGCTATTTCATCTTTTACTTTAAAAACTTCCTGTCCTATGACAACTTGAAGTTCATTACCATTTCAAACTAATTGTTTAACTAAACTTATTTTTAAAAGTTCATTTTCATCAACTTTTGATTTATCAATAATTGTAAATCTTAATCTAGTCATACAATTATATACTTCTTTGTAATTTTCCTTTGAACCAACAAGTTTATTTATTTCAAAAGCAACTTTTTCGTATTTATTTTTTGCATTAAAAAAGTCTTCAATTGTCTCAATTACAACTTCTTTTTTTTCTTCAGTGAATTCTATTGAGCATACTAACTCACCCTTTTTATAATTTCCTTCTTTAAAATTTTTGATTTCAACCTTTTTATCAAAAACTATTGGTGTTTCTGAAGAAATATTTTTTTCTTTTAAATATTTAAGATTAACATCAAAAAGCTTTTCTCCTAAAATAACTTTTTGATTTTCTTGTAATGTTGTTATAAAGGGTTTTCCTTTTAATGAAACAGTTTCAAGACCACAATGGATAAGAATACCTAATCCATCAATATCAAAACCATAAGCATGTTTTGTGTCAAAAATCATAACAACTTTAGCTTCATCAAATGGTAGCGAAAAATCACCTTTTTTGGGTTTTATTAAAAAACCATCACCCAATAACTTTTGCGAAAATGTAGGATCTGAACATTTATCAATATTAACAATTTCACAATCAATAGGTGCATAAAATTTTAATTCCATACTGTTGTTTCCTTTCTGGAATATTTTCCCAAATAAAAATGTATTTTGCTTTAATTTTATGCTCTTTAGTAAACTATTTTAGTATTTATAAAGTAGTTAAGCCAAATGCTATTTTTTATATCCAAATAATTAAATGGAAATAGATGAGTTATTTACAAGGAAATTAAAAGGAAATAGTTACAAAAAATGAAAGGACAAAAAATAATCTTTTACATCAATTTACACATAATTAAACGTGCCGCTTTATACATAGGCTTCTTGTAAAAAGACACTACTTTAATAAATTTTTATAATGTTTTTATCTGAGAAAACAAATTTTATAAACTTAACAGATGATAAAATAATTGAAATAAAAAATGCGTCATAAAATTCTGAACTACAATTCAGCTCAGGGATTTTACGAGGCATTAGGTTAGAAGTTTTAATAATTTATAGAGCTGAACTCTTTTTTATAACAAATGATGAATATAATTTTACAAAGCATTGTTTTTAATAAAATCTTTATACCAAAAAAAAGACTTTTTCTTGTATCGCTTACCTGTTCCATTATGATAATCATCATAGTCTACAAAGATCATTCCATATCTTTTTGCCATTTCACATGTACCTGCAGATACTATATCAATTGGTGTTCAAACAGTGTACCCAAATACATCAACACCATCTTCAATTGCTTCTCAAATTTGTTCAAAATGTTTTTGCATATAGTCTATTCTATAATCATCATTTACAGTTTGATTTTCATCTAAAGATTCAATAACACCTATTCCATTTTCTGAAATAAATAAAGGTTTTTTGTATCTCTCTCATAAATTAGTAAGAATATATCTAATACCAATTGGATCAATTTGTCACCCTCATTCAGTTGCTTTTAAGAATGGGTTTTTTCCTCAACCAGCTATATTTCCACCAACTTTTTCATTTTGATCTGTAACAGAAAGTGTACTTGATTGATAGTAACTAAAAGATATAAAATCAACGGAATTATATTTTAAAAGTTTTTTGTCATCCTCTGATATATTTAAATCTATGCTTGCATCCTTTAGTGCTCTTAAATAGTATCCTGGGTATTCTCCACCAGCTATTACATCATAGAAAAAATACTTTGTCATTCTTTCCATTTTCATTGTTTCAATTATATTTATAGGATTGCAATCATAAGGGTATATTAGCATATCAGCAACCATGCAACCAACTTTGATATTTTCGTACTTTTTAGAAAGTTGAACTACCCTAGCATGAGTTAAGAATAATCCATGCAAAGCTTCAACTTTTTGCTTATCGATAAATGATTTTGGATTTGCGGCCTTTTCAGGAAAGTACCCAAGACCAATTATTGGAAAAAAAGATGCAATATTAATTTCGTTAACTGGCAATCAATATTTTACATATTTTGCAAAGTTATCAAATAAAACTTTAACATATTTTATAAACATTTCTTGCACTTTTGTATCTGCAAAACCTGCTGGGTATTTTTCCATAATTGGCAAAGGGTAATCAAAGTGAATTATTGTCACCATTACTTCGAGACCATTTTTCTTACACTCTTCAAGAACATTTTTATAAAAATTAAGCCCTTCAATGTTTGGTTTTTCTTCATCACCATTAGGGAATATTCTAGCTCAAGAAATAGACATCCTATATATCTTAAGTCCCATCTCCTTAAATAAGGCTATATCTTCCTTGTAGTGATTAAAAAAATCTATACCATGTCTTTTGGGGAAATGAAGACCTTCCTTATTTTCAAGAGATTTATAGTAATTATCTTTTGTTTTATGTCATACAAATGAAGTGTCTGTCTTATTTTTTCTTTCTAAAAAAGGTTCTAAGTCAGTTAAAGTTATTGATTTTCCGCCTTGATCCCATGCGCCTTCTATTTGAGATGCTGATGTTGCTCCACCTCATAGAAAATTTTTAGGGAATTTTTTTATTTTTTTAGTCATTTCAAATTTCTCTTTTCTTGATTTTTTATTTTTTTTAAATTAGCTGCAATTAAATAAGCATTTTTTTCTTCCTTAATTTCAATTGGTTTTTCATATCCTCAATGAATTAAAATATTACGTGAAATATTTTTAATATAATTGTCTATTTCAATATCATTTTTAAGTTCAAAAATTTGAAAAACTTTATTAAATGAGTTTAGATTTTTTAAGTATATTTCATTACAAATTTCATTAATCAAACTAAAATTAATTTTTTCCTCTGCAAGAGATACTTTTGAAGTATATTCTTCAAGCTTAATTAAGCTATCTAAATTTTTAATTAAAAGTGCTGTTTTATTGGCTTTTTCAATATTTTCATTCTTCATAGCTTTTTTACCTTGAAGCATTAATTTATCTCTTTTTATTTCATTTTTTTTAAGGTAGAATTCTAAATTAGCTTCTTGTTTCTGATGATTTACAATGTTTTTTTCTTGTAATTTTAATTGCTTAATTTGTTCCTTAGAAATATTTGATAAAATTTCTTTTTTTAAGTTTTTAACAAGTATAACTTCTTCGTCATTTAAAACATTTTCTTGTTTTTTAATGAATATAATTTTGTTGAAAAATTTTATAAATAGTGCTTTTTCATTAGTTTTTTCTTTATAAAGAGCCATTGAAACAAATATTGATATAGCTATTGTTACACCACAGCATAGTAAATATAGTGTTCCATTTACATTATTAGCATGTAATCCCTCAACAGGTATTAAAGGATCTGAGAAAAACCCGATAACATCAAACACTCCAAGTCCACCACCAGGTCTTTGTGTAACATCAAATATGTTTGCTAAACATCCACCAAAGAATGCCCCTATACATCCTGCATAAAGTGGTTTTCTTTTCGGGAAGTTAACTCCATATAAAATAGGTTCAGTAATTCCTAAAAGTCCTGCTGCAATTAATGAGCTACCCTGTTTTTTAAGTTTTTTATCTTTTGTGACAATTAATAAACCAACTAATGCTGCAATTTGGGCAAATGTACTTATGCTTCCAATTACTACAACTCTTCCGACCATATTATTTGCTAATGCATCTAACAAAAAGAATGTTGACATTATTGTATGCAGTCCAAAAATAACAGAAGCTTGGAAAACACTAGCAAAAATACCTAAGCCTATACCTAAAGGCATTTTAAGTAAAATTCCAATCATATAACCAAAAATACCTTCAAAAATATTTCAAATAGGTCCAAAAATAAAGAATCCAGCAAATGGGATTACTAAAAATATTAGTAGTGGTCTAAATAATAAGTCTAAACTTACTGGCATTCATTTTTTTATTCATTTATCAAACTCTGATGCAATTCAAACAGAGAATATAATAACACCAACCTTTAAGTTCATCATATTAACTGATATTCTACCAATTCTTTGTAGCATTACATCGTTTGATTGCCAAATTTCTCAAAGCACCCACTCTCTTTGCCCTTGCATCGCTGGGCCACCATTACCGTAAAGCAGTGGAGAGCATAGTATTAAACCTAATACCGCTCCTTGTAAAGGATTTCACTTAAAGTGAACAGATGCGCTTACAGATAATGTTATTCCTAAAAATAATGCAGAAGTTCTACCAGTTATAAATAATATAACTCACCCCACATTAAGCATAGGATCAAAAATTCACATTTGACTGCTTCCCTCTTCAGGTTTAACTAATACTATTTCTGGCATAATATTAAGCATTCTTAAAATTGAAATTAGTGCCATAATTAAACCTATACCCGCAGTTATAGGCACGACTTTTATAAAAACAGATGAAAAGTTTTTTAGCAATCTGTTAAATGGGTTTATTTTAACTAAGTCCTCTTGGTTTACACTATTTTGAAAATTCAAAATCTTAGTTAATTCATCTTTAACCTTGTAGACATCTTGCCCTATAATTATTTGAAGTTCTTGACCATTTCAATTGATTCCTCGAACATTTTCATTTTTTATAATTTTATCTTCATTTACCTTATTTTTATCTTTGATTTTAAATCTTAAGCGAGTCATGCAATTGTAAAAATCAGAAAAGTTTTCTTTTGAACCAACTAAGTTTATTATATTAGAAGCCAGTTTAGAGTATTTACCTTCTTGACCAAATAATTCTTCTAAATTTATTTTTTTTTCATTTTCAGTGATTTCTATTTCACATATATAATCGCCTTTGTTATATATACCTTCTTGAAAATTTAAAATATTTATTTCATATTTCATTTCAGAATTATCAAAAACTATTGGTGTTTCTAATGATAATTTTTCTTTTTTAATACTTTTAGTATCTACACTAAAAATTTCTTGAGCTAATTTATATTCTTTCCCAACAATAACTTTTGACTCAAAATATTTGCCACCCAGATTAACTGTTTCAAGTCCACAATGTATAAGAACATTGATTCCATTGATTTCAAATCCATAAGCATGTTTTGTGTCAAAAACTAAAACCGATTTTGCACTTTCAAAAGGCAATACAAACTTATCACTTTTTGGTATAAGTAATATACCCTCACCTAACATTTTTTGTGAAAAAGTTGGGTCTGAGCACTTTTCAATATTAAGTGCTTCACAGTCCACGGGTGCATAAATTTTTATTTTCATATGGTTTTTCCTTTCAAAAATATTTTCCAATAAACATTAGTTAAAAAGGAAAAAATCAAAATAAAAAAAGTATTTTCTTTTTTGGAAAGTGCTTTTTTACATTTACTGTTTTTATTAAATGTTATCTCCTTTGGTTTTTATTAAGTCTTTATATCAGAAAAAACGTCTTTTCTAATTCTTCTTCAATCTTTCAATTCAAATTATTTTCTATTTACATAAACAAATCCATATCTTTTTGTTATACCCTCATGTGTTGAAACTAAGTCAATCAAACTTCGTGCCATATAACCAATTATTTTAACTTCATCTTCAATTTCTAAGGGCATTTATTTAATATGTTTTGATAATATTCAATTCTGTAAGAGTATGCACTTTTTGATCATTTTCAAATACATCTTTTGCACCAATCCGATTTTCGTAAACATAATTGGTAATTGATATCTGTCGTAAACTTCCCTTAATGTATTTATGAAAGCAAGATGGATCAATTTCTTAGGCATATCTATGCTTAATATTCTTCTCGCTTATCTGTATTAAAATATACTGTGGAAATATTAGATGCATGACCTATTTTTAAATCAGGGTACATTTTTTTCCATAACTTTATCGCCTTTGCCTGTTCAATATTTAGGCGATTGCATTAATTGTCATGCACTAACTTTTTGATTTGCTTGAACTACTCCAATAACTTGCCTGCCAAATCAAACATATTTAATTTATTAATTGTTAATCAATACTTAACTTTTGATCCAAAATTTTTAAACAAAATTTTAGAATATATTTTAAATAAATTTGTAAATTCATTTGTCCATGCAACTCTAACCTCTTGAATAAAGTCTGGAGTGTCAAAGTGAAATATTGCAACGACTGGCTTAATTTTATTTTTTATAATTCTCGGCCAAGAAATGCAAAATCTATAAGACTTAAAAAACTCATTTAAGCTATTAATAATACAGCCTTTTTTCAAGTATTATAATGAATCAGATGCAATTTTAAAACTTGCTTTTGTTACAAAATAACTTGTATATTAATACTTTGCGTTTTATTAGAAAAAAAGGTTAAATTTTTTTTGTAAAAACTACTTTCTTTTATTGAAAGTAGTTTTTACAATATTAGAGTAAAGTTGCCCTACGAAAATTGACACTGCTATATTTCTTTGAACAAATGAAGGCCAGTTTTTAATAATATCTATATTTGCAATATTTTGAAATTCAACAGGGATTTTCTCTTGTTGTTTTTCGCTAACAAGAATAAATACGTTTGAAAAGTTTTCTTTTTTAAAGTTATTTTTTAAATTATGCAAGTCTGCTATTATACTTTCGTTATCAGGACCACTTATCATTGCCAAGACTGTCTTATTTGAATTTTCCATAAAATTAATACCATTAAAATATGCATGATTTATTAGGCTTGTTTTAATACCTATTGAATTAAGAGAATTGCTCATAAATTCAGCGGATGATTGAAGTTGGTAAGAGTAATATATTAAATATTCTTCACTTGATAAAATATTCTTCACTAAAAGGGTTAAAAATGGTTGATTTACATCTAACCATTGGAAAATTGGATTAAAAAAAGTTCTTTCAGTTTCAAATATTACCTTATTTACTGAGTCATAATCTTCTAACTCCTTTTTAAGTAAAAATCAAAATTCTCTAAAACCTGAAAAGCCAAGAAACTTACTAAACTTTGTTATTGTAGACTGACTAACAAAACATAATTCAGATAATTCTTTTTGGGTTATATTAAGTTCTTTATTTATTAATTTTTTTATTATTATTTCGGCAATAAACTTATAAGTTGAATCTTTATATTCATTCGCAACCGAAGTCAATTTTTCAATGGCACTTTTCATTAAAATTCCTCCGCTAGTAAACAACTAGGTGTTTATCTATCTTTATAATTTTAATTTAAAATATGTATTTTGGGTTAAAAAACCTAACAACTTTATTTCATTTAAATCAATTGATCCAACTTTATTATATCTACCATTATAATTTTCAAATTGATCTTTTAGAACAATATGTATCTTGGCTTTATTTCTTTCGTCCATGTTGTTAACTATTATTACATCTCCTTTTTTAAAAAATTATATTCAGCTCTTTTATTTAAAACTGATTTTTTGTTAAAAATGCTTGGAGCGCAACTTCTAACAAAATACTCATTTATATCATTTATTCTATAATGCATATTAGAATTAATTATTTCAATTTCTTCTTTTGTCAGACCTTCATCTAGAGTAATATTAATTTCTTTTGTGTATCTTGAAACAGATGCTAATTTTTTTAATTCTTCTTTTGAAGCATATGAATTACCTAAAATACCGCACTTTATTTGATCTGAATAAAATAGTATTTTGCTTGTGCGTCTATTGGTATTTTTCTTTGAATTTCAAGTGTAGGTAACTCTTTTTGATTTATTGCTGGAGTCATATTCCCTATAGAAGAATCAACAAAAGCACTTATATAAATATTATGTTTTAAAAATTTTTTATTAGCTTCTTCAAAAAAAACAAAGGGTAATCCTGTGTGTTTAAATGGAAAAAAATATGACAACCTGATGACTTTTCTACAACGGGTTTATATTGAAATATTGTCAATTAAAGAATCATTATTTGACATGCTTATTTGCAAATCAAATTCTTTTGGATTGTCTATTGCAAATGCAAACGCCATTGCTTTAAGTGGAGTATACATTCTTATACAAGAAACTCCTATATCAAAAAAAGTGAGAAAAAATTGATTTATTTAACTTTTCTAAATACTTTTCTTCAACTTCTGAAATTGTATAAAACCTATATCATAAGCATATTTGATTGCCTTTAATACTTTATTTTGTTTACATTCTTGGTCAGAGTGATTAACAAAATATAATAACGAAGTAAAAACAACCTTATATCTCAAAATTTTTGCCAAATCTAAATATTCCTTATCTTTTTCAAATGGAGACTGTTCTGGATAAATTCATATCTCTATTTCTCTTTTTATATTATTCTAATTTATTTAAATTAATTATTTGCTTTTATTTAAGCTTAAAAAATAAAGAAAGTTATTTCTTATATAGAAAGTTATTATATATTTTGCATACAAAATAAAAAAAGTGAAAAAATCACTTTTAAATATCCTTAATCTTCTTCAAATTCTATTTCTTCTTCTCCGTGTTTGCGATATTCTAACATTACTGCTTGAATTTTGTTTCCCTCGCTTAGACGAATTCCTCTAACTCCCGCGGCTGCTCTTCCTAAAACAGGAATGTCTGATGCTTTAGTTTTGATTAAGTTTCCATCTGTTGAAATAATACATACTAAGTCAGTTTCTCTAGCTGCAATAATTGATTTAAAGTCACCTGTTTTTTCATTTAGATTCATAACTTTAATTCCTTTACCATTACGCCCTGAAATTCTATATTCATCAATATTTGTTTTCTTAAAACTTCCTTTTGAAGAAATTGTTGTAATATTTTGAATTCCAAATGAACTTACTGCACCAACTACAACATCATTTTCATCAAGCTTAATAGCTTTAACTCCTGATGCTGTTCTAGATAGTGGTCGAACGATATTTTCTTGAATTCTAATAACTTTACCTGATTTATTAGCAACAAAGATTGTATCTTCTCCTGTTGTTGGGAATACTGTAACTAATTGATCATCTTCTTTTAAGTTAATAGCAATCTTACCATTTTTATTAATATTATCAAATAATGAAATATCAGTTTTTTTAATCATTCCTTTTTCAGTAATAAAAGTTAAGTAATTCATTTTTTCTTTTACATTTCTTAATGGAAGAATAGCTGTAATTTTATCATCAGCTGTTAAACCATTTAAGAAGTTAACAATTGGTAATCCACGAGCTGTACGTGAGTATTGTCTAATGTTATATGCTTTTGTTCTAAACACTTTTCCAGAATTAGTAAAGAATAAAACTCAATCGCGCATTTTCCCCATTGTTGAAATAATAATTGGGTCATCATTTGCTGAGTTTACACTAACTCCTCTACCACCACGTTTTTGTACTCTAAATTCTTCAGGATCAACACGACGAATGTATCCTTCTTCACTTAAAAGAATCATTGTTTTGACATCTGGGATTAATTCTTCATCTTCAATATCCATCAATCCTTCATCAATTGTTTCTGTTCTTCTGTTGTCTCCGAATTTATCTGCAATTTCAGCTAATTGGTTTTTTAAAACATTGTTTTGTTCAGTTTCATCAGAAATTAATAATGTTAAGTAATCAATTCTTTCTTTTATTTGAGCCATTTCTTGTTGAATTTTTCCACGCTCTAATCCAACTAAACGTTGTAATCTCATATCTAAGATTGCCTTATTTTGTTCTTCATCAAAACCAAATTTTTCAGTTAATTTTAATTTAGCTTCGTTTGACTCAGGAGAACTTCTTAAAATATTAACAATTGCGTCAATATTGTCTAAAGCTGTATCCAATGCTTCTAAGATGTGGTAACGTTTTTCAATTTTATCTTTCTCAAAGATTGAACGTTTAATAATTACATTAATTTGGAAATCAACATAATGTTTAATAATTGTTTTTAAATCTAATAAAACAGGAATGTTATTATGCAATGATAATAAGTTTAATGAATATGTTGTTTGTAAATTAGTAAATTTATATAACTTGGATAAAACAACATCTGGATTTGAATCACGTCTTAATTCAATAACAATTCTAATTCCTTCGTAGTTAGATTCATCACGAATATCTGAAATACCTTCTAATTGTTTAGTTTTAACTAACTCAGCAATTCTTTCAATTAATTTTGCTTTATTAGTTTGGTATGGAATTTCAGTAATAATGAATCTTGCATGACGATCATTTTCTTCAAGAGCTACTTTAGCACGAATTGTTACAGCGCCTCTTCCTGTCTTATATCCTTCACGCATTCTGATACCATTTGTCATTAATGCACCAGTTGGGAAATCTGGCCCCATAATATGATTATCTAAAATTTCATCAATTGTGATTTCTCTATTATCAATAAATGCTGTAATTGCACTTATTACTTCTCTTAAGTTATGAGGTGGAATACTTGTTGCCATCCCAACAGCAATCCCCATAGCACCATTAGCTAATAAGTTAGGGAAATAACCTGTTAAATAAGCTGGCTCTCTTTCGCTAGCATCATAGTTATCAACAAAAGGAACAGTATTCATATCAATATCTTTAATAATGAAGTTTGATACTTTTGCAAGTCTTGCTTCAGTATAACGCATAGCGGCGGCTCCATCACCATCAATTGAACCAAAGTTCCCATGTCCATCAACTAGTGGATAACGGTATGAAAAGTCTTGAGCCATTCTTACCATTGAGTCATAAACAGCTGTATCACCATGTGGGTGGTACTTACCAATAACCTCTCCAACAATACGTGCTGATTTTTTGTGTGGTTTATCTGCTGTAATACCTAAATCATTCATCGCATAAATAATACGACGGTGAACAGGTTTTAAACCGTCTTTCAAGTCTGGAAGCGCACGACTAACAATAACAGACATTGAATATTCTAAAAAGTCTTTTCTAACCTCAGCAGCAATATCAATACCTTTGATAATACCGTGGTTATGTTCTAAGTTTTTTTCACTCATTTTAATTCACCTTTTCTATTCTTTGTCTAGAAATCTATGTTTTCTACAAACTCTGCATTTTCTTGAATATAGTTTCTTCTTAATTCAGGGTCTTCTCCCATTAGGTCAGAGAATACTTCATTAGCAATTGCAGCATCTTCTAATTTAATTTGTAACATTGTACGTCTTTCTGGATCCATTGTTGTTTCTCATAACTGAATTGGATCCATTTCTCCAAGTCCTTTGTAACGTTGAATCGTAAATCTTGTGTCTTTAAAGTCACCTGCTTTTAGTTCTTCAAGTTCAGCATCACTATAAGCATAAGCAACTTTTTTACCTGCTTCAATTTTATAAAGTGGTGGTTGTGCAATATAAACATGTCCATCAACAACCAATTGTTTCATGTATCTATAGAAGAAGGTTAATAATAATGTACGAATGTGAGCACCATCGACATCAGCATCAGTCATAATAACAATTTTTCCATATCTTAATTTTGATAAATCAATATCTTCTTTAATACCAGTACCAATAGCTGTAACAATTGATTTAATTTCATTATTAGCAAACGCTCTAACTTCAGCAACACGTTCTACATTTAAAACTTTTCCTCTTAAAGGTAAAATTGCTTGGAATCTACGGTTACGGCCTGTTTTAGCAGAACCTCCAGCTGAATCCCCCTCGACTAAATATAATTCAGCAATTTCTGGATCTTTACTTTCACAGTCTGCTAATTTACCAGGTAAAGAAAATGTATCTAAAGCTGATTTTCTTCTAGTTTCTTCTCTTGCTCTTTGCGCAGCAATTCTCGCTTTTTGTGCATTTGCATTTTTATCCAAAATTGCTTTTGCATCTTCTGGAGATTTTAATAAGAACTCTTCAAAAGCATCACCAACAACAGCATCAACCGCTCTTTTAGCATCTGGGTTGGCTAATTTTGTTTTAGTTTGTCCTTCATATTGTGGATCAGTATGTCTAATTGAAACTATACATACCATACCTTCTTTAATATCATCTCAAGAATATTTAGCAGCTGGCTTATTACCAGTTGCAACTTTTTCTGCATAACGGTTAATAACTCTTACTAAAGATTGTCTTAATCCATCTTCATGAGTACCACCTTCGTGAGTATTAATATTGTTAACAAATGTAATTAAATTTTCTTGATATTCTGCGTTATATTGTAAAGCCACTTCAACTTCTATATCTTCATGTTTATCATCAACGTAGAAAATGCTTGGGTTAATTTTTGCTTTTGTTTCGTTTTTTTCTTTAACGTAATCTAAAATACCATTTGGAAAGTGGTATTCAACATGCTTATCAATTCTTAAATCGTTTAATTCAATAACTAAGCCTTTGTTTAAGTATGAAAGTTGTTTTACTTTATTTCTAATTGTTTCATAGTCAAATTCAGTTCCCTCTAAAAAGATTTCGGGATCTGGTTTAAATCTAACTGTTGTTCCGGTTTCGCTTGTTTCACCAATGATTTTAATTTCGCTTTGTTGAGTACCTCCACCACTAAATAACTGATGGTGGATTTTTCCTTCACGCTTAACCTCAACATCAACATATAATGACAAGGCATTAACTACTGAAGCTCCAACCCCATGTAGTCCTCCTGAGATTTTATATGAATCCGAGTCAAATTTTCCACCAGCATGTAACTGAGTAAAAACTAATTCTAAAGCTGATTTACCTGAGTCAGTTTGAATTCCTACAGGAATACCACGCCCATTATCTTGAACGATGATTTCTCCTTCTTTAGTGATAGTTAAAATAATTTTGTTTGCAAACCCTGCCATTGCTTCATCAACAGAGTTATCCATAATTTCTCAAACTAAGTGGTGTAATCCAGCTTTAGATGTAGATCCAATATACATACCTGGACGTTTTCTAACAGCCTCTAAACCCTTAAGAACTTTAATCGATTCAGCACCATAATTTTGTTCTGCCATATAATTTATTCACCCATTTCTTTCTAAGTTCACTTAATATATATATTATATATTAATTTAAGTAAATTTGGTCATAAATAGACAATGAGCCTTTTGACCATAAAAACTATATATTTTTGAAAAAAACCTTAAAAAATACCCTTAAATTGCTTTATTTAGGCATTTATATAAATAAAAATGAAAAAATGTCTGATTTGCAGACATTTTTTAAAGTTTTTTAAATATTTTAATAAAATCTTCTAATCCAACAACTTCGGGTCTCAATGTCTTATCTATTTTAACTTTATCTAAAATTAAATTTGCTTTCATTTTATCATTAGTTACATTTGACAGATTATTCAAAATTGTTTTTCTTCTATTATTAAAAATTTTTCTTAAGAAAGCTAAAAAATCTTCTTTATTTTCAATTTCTTTAGTGTGTTTATTAGTAAAAGTTAAAGAAATAATTGCTGAATCAACTTTTGGAACTGGGTAAAACATATGTTTTGGAACTGTAAACTCATATTTTTTATCTGCAAAAAACTCACAAGCTACAGATAAATTATTATAATTATTTTCACCTTTATAAGAACAAACTCTAACTGCTACTTCTTTTTGCATCATGAATACAGCTTTATTTAGATTTTCACTTACATTTAAAGTTCTAAATAAAATTTCACTTGTTATGTAATAAGGCATATTAGAAATAATTGAAACCTTTTGATTCTCATGTTGTTTGTGTTCTTTTATTAGTTTAGTAAAGTCAACTAATAAAACATCTGATAAAAATAATTCAAAATTTTTATTCGGAATAGCTGATTTTAAAATTGGTTCCATATCAGTATCAATTTCAATTGCTACTACCTTATTGTATTTTTCAACAAGTTGTTTTGTTAATGCACCTGTTCCTGGACCAATTTCAATAATTAGTTGATCTTTATCTTCACCTAAAATAGAAATTATTTTTGTTATTAAATTTTGATCACTTATAAAATTTTGTCCAAATTTTTTCTTTGCTTCAACTTTCATTTAAGCTCCTACTATTTCTTTAACTTTTTCTACATTTAAATTCATTCAATTCAATCATTTAAATAATGTTTTTGAACTTAACTCTTCATTTAAGTTAAATTGCTTTGCTATCTTAATTCTATTCTCTTTTAAATAAAAGTTATTTGAAACATACTCATTTCAAGAAATTGATTCATTATTTTTATTATATGTTACTAAATTTTCTAAAGCTTTTTTTATCGCTTCATTGCTTGCTTCAGCTATTCCAATTTTTTTAGATTTAGGATCAACATCTGTTTTCAGTATAAAAGCGTTATACACATCTTTATTTATATGATTAATCAAGGTTTCTCTTATTCTTTTACCTGGTCCATCTGGATCTGTAAAAATTATAATTTTATTATTTTCACTTAATTTCTTAATTAATTCTATTTTTTTTTCATCTAATCCAAGTCCGTTTGTTTCAACTGTAATTAATTTTTCACCATAAATTTGCTTCAATTTTTGTGAATCTGATTTACCTTCAACAATAATTATCTCATTTAACATTAATTCACCTATATCTAACATTAAGTTTATTATATACTATAATTAATGTTAGAAAAGAGAGGAAACCTATGAGCAACAAAAAAATTGGTATTGTTTTTGGTGAAGAATTTACAAGAATAATTTCATCAGAAAAAGGAAAAATATATGACGACTTTAGTTTAGTTTGTTGAAATGTTTTAACAACTGAAATTGTTTTATATGGTCGTGATGTTAAAAATACTATAGGAAGACTTGATGACCCTTTAAAAGTTGTAAATATTCTTGATAAATATGTTATTCAAGATTTAGAAATTTTTAAAAGTTACGTTAATGTTCTTATTGAAAAGTTCAAAGATGAATTTAATGAGGCTGATATTGTTATTGCCTGTCCTAACTCTGACAATGATTTTATTCAAGAATTCTTTAAAACAATATTTAATGATTTAGCAAAAATTAATTCTTTAACTTTTGCTCCTAGAATTGTTCTTTCAGCTCTTGGTGCAAATGCAGACATTAATGATGAGTATGGTGTTTTAATTTTAGATATTCATCAAGCATATGCAAAAGTAGCTTTAATTGTTGAAGGTGAAATAATTAAAGAAAAAGAAACAATCTATGCAGAAAAATATTTAGATGAAGCATTAAATCAATTTATTAAAGAAGAATATTCAATTTCAGTTGATAGTGATATGATTGAAAAAATTAAATGATCATTGGGAACTATTATTAAATTGAGAGATGAATTAGAATTAAGTATTGTTGGTAAAGATATAATCACCAATGAAAGAAGAAGTGTTGTTTGTGTTAGTGAAGAATTTAAAAAAATATTTATTAAATCATTCACAAACTACAAATCATTAATTATTTCAGTACTAGAAAATTCTTCAGCACTTGTTAGAAGTGGTGTTGTTAAAAATGGAATATACGTGACTGGTGAATTATCAGGAATAAGTGGCGTTAAAGATTTTTTTGAAGATTTCTTTAATTTCCCAGTAACAATATCAAAAAAACGTGGTTATTCAGATATTGAAGGTTCAATTAAATTTTTAAATTTTAAAAAATAAAAGTGAAGTTTATTTATAACTTCACTTTTATTTTATTGATGATAAAAACTTCAATATATCTTCTTCAACTTTTTCTTTATTAATATCAAACAAAATTTCATGTCTTTGTTTTTCATAAAGTTTCATTTTTACATTAAGTTTTTGTTGCTCAAACATTTTATTTGTTTTCTTAACACTTTTTCCATAACTACCAACTGAATCGTCTAAACCTGAAATCAAAAATATTGGTTTTTCTTTGTTTATTCTTTTTAAATTTGATTTCTTTTGATTATATATAAGTCCTGAAAACATATCTTTAAATGCAGCTGATGTAAAAATTTGACCTGTTAATGGATCTTTTATAAAGTTATCATTATTTTCATCATCATTTGATAGTCATTCAACACCCGTTGAGTTTTTATTCTCAAATCTTTTATTTAATTTTTTATAACTCAACTTTCAAATAAATCTATCTTCTTTATTATTCTTTCTCAAACTTTGTCTAAACTTAGCTATCAATAAAGAAATTTGTAATAAAAACTTAGGATATCATGCTGTTCCACTAATTATATACCCATCTATTTTATTCAAATAATCTATCATGTAGGTTCTAGCCATAAAACTCCCCATTGAATGACCCAACATAACTATTGGTAAATTCTTGTAATTAGTTTTAATAAATTCGTTAACTACGTCTAAGTCATTAACAATTTTATTTCAACCATTTTTTGAAGAAAAAAAACCTAACGTTTGATTATTTAATTTTGCTGTTTGACCATGTCCTCTATGATCATTACCAACAACAATTCAACCTTTTTTATTCATTCTATTTGCAAAATCATTGTATCTTAAAGCATGTTCACAACTTCCATGAACTAATTGAATAATCCCCTTTGTTTCATTGACTTGATCTCATATATAAATTTGTATTTGTTTTTTATCAAAAGTTTGCAAAATTTCTTTTTTCATATAACTCCTTTATAAAATAAGAAGTTATTATTTCTAAATAATAACTTCTTAAACTTTTATGCATAAGTTGGCAATACAACTTGTTTTAAATCACGTTTTTGTACACCTGTTATTAAAACTGGTTTGTTTTGTGAATTAAATGTTAAGTTAATTAATTGATCGTCAAAAGTTCTAATTGCTTCAATTAAATATTTAGTATTAAAATTAATATTTAAATTTACATTTCCTTCATATTTATAATCTGTGAATTTCTCTTCATATTTTGCAGCTTCAGCAACATTTGTTTTTAAAATGATTTCAGATTGTTTAATTTCTAAATTAACAACTGAAGTTATATTTGACTCTGTAGTTAATTCGAATCTATTTAATACTTTTAAGATTGATTTAGCATTTAACTCAAGTTTTATTTCATGAGTCATTGGGAATGCTGAGTAAACATTAGGATATCTTCCTTCAATTAATACTGATTGTAATAAATCATTATCTAATTTAAACGTTGCATTTCCATCATGAATTATTATTTTAAAATCCTTAACATTATCAATTAATTTTGATAATTCTGTTAATGTTTTGTATGGAATTATAATATCAACTTCTTCATTTGTATTATCATTTAAAACAATCTCTTTTAAACTTACTCTAAATAAATCTGTTGTTATAAATGAAATTTTATTATCTTTAATTTTTAGATTCATACCTGCTAAAACAACTTTTTGGTTATACATGTTAATTGAATTAATTGTTTGATTTAAAGTGCTTTTAAATTCATAAGGATTAATTGAAAGTTCTACACCTTTTTCAATAAAACCTAATAATGGGAAATCTTCAACATTTAAAATTGAAACTTTAAGACTTGATTTTTCAGTTATTATTTCTAATTCATTTTCACCAAAAGTTGATAATGTGACAAAATCACTGTCCAATTTTCTTAATAATTCTAAAATGAATTTTGGTTTAACTAATATTCTTCCAGGTTGTTCAATAATAAGATCAGAATTTTCGTTATTTAGTTCTGATTTAAAAGAAGTTAAAGTATTAGCTGAAATAATAGTTAATTTATCAAAACTTGCTTCAATATAAATACCTAATAATGCAGGATTAAAAGATTTAACTTCAATAATTTTACTAGCTCTTGATAATTCATCTAATAAAAAATCTTTGTTTATACTTAATTTCATATTACACCTCTTTTTACAAAATATATTATCTCATATTTAATTAATAAAAACAAAGAAAGAACCTGTCTATTTTTATATTATATTTATTGATTCTATAGATAAATTTAATAATAGTGTTGATTTGTGAATAACTTCTAAAAACCCATATAGTAAAAGGAAAAAATGATAAAAATAATCAACAAGAAACAATTCTTTTCCACAAAAAAAACGGTGTTTAAAAAACACGCGTTATCCTGTTATTTCATTTTTTAAAGATTCAACAATTTTTTTAAATTCTTTTTCCTTATAAATTAGTTTTTCAATTCTGGAAATTGCACTTAAAACAGTACTGTGATCTCTACCACCAAATTCTGCACCAATTTGCGTTGAAGTATGGTTTAAAATAATTTTTGCAAAATACATAGAAAGATGTCTAGCATTTTTAATATCTGTAGTTCTTGCTTTTCCATCAATTGCTTTTATTGTCACGTCATATTTTTTAGCAACAATTTCTTTAATTTTTTTAACATTTAACAATCCTAAATTTGCTGAGGGAGTATCCTTAAATAAATCAATTACATCATCAAGCTCAATTACATAAGATTCATCATTTTGAATACCAAAAAATGAAAGTCTATTAACTAAACCTTTTATTTTTCTAACATCATCACTAAAGTTTTGTGCTAAATAAATAACAGCTTCTTCTTTAATTTTTTGCTTTAATCCTTGTTTTTTAATTTCTCATTCAATGATAAGTTTAGCTGTTGGTACATCAAGCGCAGTAATTGGTGTTGTTAGCCCAGAATTAAAACGAGTGATCATTCTTTTATCAAAACCATTTAATAATTCGGGTGTTTTATCACTTGAAAAAACTAATTGTTTTCCATTTTCTGTAAAATTGTTAATAATATTAAAGAAAAACTCATTTGTTTTGTCCTTTTTGCTTAAAAACTGAACATCATCTAATATAAAAAAGTCGTTAAGATTCATTTCATTTTTTAAGGTTTCAATTTCGTTAAAATCTCCTTTATTAAGGGCATTTACAACAGTTTTAGTAAAATCTTCACTAGTTAGATAAAGAACTTTTTTATTATTTAATCAAGCCTCATTTTTAATAGCTTGTAGCAAGTGGGTTTTTCCTAACCCTGATTCACCATAAATGAATAAAGGGTTAAAAGTTGAACCAGGATTTGAAACAACACTTTTGGCAGCTAAATTTGCTTGCTTATTGCTTGCCCCAACAATAAAATTGCTAAAAGTTAATGCATTAGTAGGTAGCTCTTTTTCTGAAACAGCTTGCACTTTAATATTCATAGGCTTATTTTTATTGAATATTGTTTTTGTTGAAAACTCAACTGAAACAAATTCGCCTAAAACTGTTTTGAATTCATAAATAAATACATCTTTTAGCTCATTTAAAATTGTTACACCAAGATTAGATCTAACAAGAATTACATACTCTTTACTTGAAACATTAATAAGTTCAGAAGTTGTTATATATTCTTCAATAATATCAGCATCAATTAAATTTTCATTTTTTAATTTACTTATTATTTGTTCTCACAATTTTTTTGTTTCCAT